>JABDLQ010000147.1 GCA_013002925.1 Gammaproteobacteria bacterium
CGTAGTCATTGGCGTGAGGCCATTCCCGCCACACGATATTTTCTTTGTCCTGCAAATCGAGGTCATCGACTTCGACTTCTTTGACGGTGACCGGAAACGCAAAGCGCCAGTCCGTGTCATTGCGCACCGCGTCGATGAACTCGTCAGTAATCAACAGCGATAAATTAAACTGCCGCAGCCGGGCGTCTTCGCGTTTGGCGCGGATGAACTCCAGTGCGTCGGGATGACCGATATCAAACGTTCCCATTTGCGCGCCGCGCCGGCCACCTGCCGACGATACGGTGAAACACATGCGGTCGTAGATATCCATGAAGGACAGCGGGCCGGAGGTCAGGGCACCGGCGCCCGAAACATAGGCACCGCGCGGGCGTAGTGTTGAAAACTCGTAGCCGATTCCACAACCGGCTTTCAGCGTCAGGCCCGCCTCATGCACTTTACCCAGGATATCGTCCATCGAATCCGTGATGGTGCCGGACACCGTGCAATTGATTGTTGATGTGGCCGGCTTGTGTTTCCAGGCACCGGCATTGGAGGTGATGCGGCCGGCTGGAATCGCGCCGCGCCGCAGCGCCCAGATAAACTGTTCATACCAGTGTTTGCGATTTTCTTTGGATTCTACGTCCGAAAGGGCCCGAGCCACGCGCTGATAGGTACCGTCGAGGTCTTTATCAAGCACCTCCCCATCCTTTGATCTCAAACGGTATTTGACATCCCAGATGTCTAATGAAGCGGGTTGAAAGGGGATTTCAGAAACTGTGCGCACGGGTAATTTCAAAGCAGTAGTCATTGCCGGGTAATGCCTCCCAAAAGTTCATCTTTGGCATGTATTACAAACAACCGGTGTGCAAGCCGCAGCGGATTTGACCTGATGAGAGTCGAAGATGCATGTTTTGGGTTGTTTGTGGAGTTTTTTCGAAACACAATATGTTGTGTTCAGGTTTGCTAGATTATGCCTCCCCCTGACGACTGTCAAGTAAAAACCCGCCTATTTCTTCACTTTCTTTTCCAACGTAAAAACAATAGCTTACAATTTTTTTCTAAAATTTACTTTAAATTCAATAATCTACATCGGGCAAAATGTCAATACTCCCCAACCACTATATGTAGTGTCTCAATTGTAAGCAATTATGACCGGGAAATTGTCTCTGGTCGCCGACGGACGCTCCACCTTGAATTCCACTTTTCCGGACCCCATTTTAACCTGCATACAACTTTTTCATTGGCTATCTGGAGAACCACCATGAGATTTAGTACTTATCAACCCTGGGCACCTGTACGACGCATGCATCGCGATTTTGAGCGCATGCTGGACAACAACCATCAGAATCAGGCCGACGGTGCCTCTGAAGTGACATGGCGACCGTCCGTGGACATCAGCGAAAACGATGAGCGCTGGTTGCTCGCCGCCGAAATCCCCGGCGTCGATCCCAAAGACATCAACATCACTGCCGAAGACGGTCTGCTGGTGATTGAAGGAGAGAAGTCTCCTGTAATCGACGCCAACGACAATCTGCACCGCACCGAGCGCATCACCGGCCGTTTTTACCGTCGGTTTACATTGCCCCAGGGCGCCGATGTGCAAAAGATCACGGCCAACAGTAAAAACGGGGTACTGTCGCTGAGCATTCCAAAGCAAGCGGACAAACAGCCACAACGTATTCAGATCGAATCTGAGTAAACTGCGAAAATATCTCCCGGGGGCGGAACTGATCACCACCCCGGGGGGTCGATTGAGGTTCATAGTGAAAATTTACGCGCAGCGCGTGTCAGTAAAGTATGCTGACAGGCTGCCAAAAAGCGTCTGATTCAGGAGATTCCGTCGATGAAGCTGGTTCAAAAAACAATTCCTCTGGCGTTGGTCCTCGCGCTATTGTCGGTAACATTCGGCACTAATGCCGCACTGCCGCTGGCCGTCGGGGATGAGGCACTGCCGTCCCTGGCCCCGATGGTCAAGCAGGTATCGCCTGCCGTTGTGAACATTGCTGTCAAAGGGTCGGTGGCATCCCAGCATCAAAACAATCCGTTTATGAATGACCCGTTTTTCCGGCGCTTTTTTGATCAGGCCCCCCGCCAACCGCAGCGACGCGAAACCATGAGTGCCGGGTCCGGTGTCATCGTCGATGCTGCCAATGGCTACATTTTAACGAATCATCATGTTGTAGAAGACGCCGATGAAATCATGATCACCTTGTTTGACGACCGCGAATTGCCCGCCACGGTCGTAGGGTCTGACGCTGGGTCTGATGTTGCGGTCATTCAGGTGAATGCAAAGAAACTTTCCCAGATCCCGTATGCAGACTCCGATCAACTTGAAGTCGGTGATTTTGTCGTCGCGATCGGCAATCCCTTCGGCTTCTCGCACACAGTGACCTCCGGTATCATTTCCGGGCTCGGACGCTATGGCCTCAATGCCAACAACTATGAAAATTTTGTACAAACCGATGCTGCAATCAACCCCGGAAACTCCGGCGGTGCACTGCTGAATTTGCGTGGTGAGCTGGTAGGAATCAATACTGCCATCATTTCCCGCAGCGGCGGTAACGTCGGCATAGGTTTTGCCATTCCAATTAACATGGCGCGCACCGTCATGGATCAGATTCTCGAGTTTGGCGAAGTTCGGCGCGGCTTACTGGGCGTCAATATCCGCACCGTGGATGCGGATATCGCCGATGCACTTGACCTGCCCGTTGATTTTGGCGCGCTGGTCGACCAGATTGTGCCGGATTCAGCTGCTGACAAAGCGGGCCTGAAAATCGAAGACGTCGTAGTCGCCGTCGATGGAGACCGGGTTCGCAATGCCGTTGAGCTCAAAAATGCCATTGGCCTGAAAACGGCTGGCAAAGTAGTGAACCTGGAATTTTATCGTGACGGCAAGATACAGAAAGTAACGGCAAAACTTGGCAGCCAGGCCGAGTCGTTACAGGTTGCGCAGGGCACATTGCATCCCGGTCTGGATGGGGCGGCGTTTTCAGATCTGCCTGAAAACACCGTCACCAGTGGCGCATCCGGCGTCCTGGTCACGGACGTGGACGTCAGCAGCAACGCTGCGGTGAACGGCTTGAGAGCCGGCGATATCATCACCCGCGTCAATCGCGTGCGCATCAGCAATCTGAAGGAATTCGGTGAAGTTGCTGCCACCCAGGACACCCTGATGATGACGGTGTTACGCAACGACGGCACCATGCGCATGTTGCGCATCGGATAGGTTTGGCACCCGCGGAGGCTAACCCCTCCGCATCCCCCTGCCCGGGGGCACTGCCCCCGGGATATCTTCCGGTCTTTGTACGACCAAATCCAAACTGGCCTGACCGACGAGACTGAAAGCAGCTTCTGATGGTGCCGCGAAGCGGCCTGCCCCAAAGGCGTCTCACAAATATCCTCACGTTTGCTTGCTGATGCTACCCGCCAGAGCCGCCTCTTAGATCGCCGAATCACTCCCAACAACAGGCGACCCAACGACAATATTCCGAGGCGGTGAGGTCAACTCCCGGATGACGAGATTGCGTGACGCTGCCTTACCTTCAGGAAGTGGTGTCGACCCGACGGTTTTTATAAAGGTCTTACTCGCACCAATGACACAACGCGGCGTTTTCTGAAAAAACTGTCGGGTCGACACCGCTGACCTCGACAGCGATCACCCCCGGAAGGCACGCGACACGCTCACAATTTGCGAGGAAAGAAGAAGCACCAGACCTGACCAACGGAAGCGTAAAAACCGGCACCCGCTGTCAAAGGACCGCGAGCAGTTTTTTTCGCACCGATTAAGGACGCGC
>JABDLQ010000205.1 GCA_013002925.1 Gammaproteobacteria bacterium
GATGTTGCTGGCATCGTGCGGCCCACAATACTGACGCGTTTTGCAAGCAATCGAACAATTGCAGCAATGTCGTTACAGCTCCGGCTAATCAACCCATGTCTCCTTACAGTGCACGATCACCCACTGGCGGCAGGTAGTTCCCAGTTTGCAGCTTGTGGAGTGCCGGCACAATACCTGTTCGACATCATGAGCGATGGTTGGTCACACTTGAACAATGATGTCGCAATCGTCAGGTGGCGGTTTGACCCCTGTTGTCCGGGTGTGTTAAAAAAAACAGGACTTTACGCAATAATCACAGTCTGCTGATCAACTGAATTTTATTGCAATACACGGCGCTGGCATTCACAGTGAGCAATACAGGTCATTTGGGTCAAGGCGCCCACTGCAGCATCGAAATCACGAAGAATTATATTTCAACGAGCAATCGGGGCAGGTAGCACTCATGGCAAAACTCAAATGCGGGCTGATTCAAATGGGGCTCAAGGGCGACACCAGCATGGAACCGGAAGCGATCAGGGATAAAATGATCGAAGCCCACATTCCCTACATCGAAAGCGCCGCTGCCCAGGGTGTGCAGGTGTTGTGTTTTCAGGAGGTGTTCACACAGCCGTACTTTTGCCCCGGCCAGGACCGCAAATGGTATGCCGCAGCGGAAGCCATACCCAACGGCTACACCATCAAGCTGATGCAGGAATATGCAGCCAGACACCAGATGGTTATGGTGGTACCGATCTACGAAGAAGCCATGTCCGGAGTGTATTACAACACTGCCGCTGTACTGGATGCCGACGGGACTTTCCTGGGCAAATATCGCAAGACCCACATTCCGCAAGTCGACCCGGGGTTTTACGAGAAGTTTTTTTTCAAGCCTGGTGATCTGGGTTACCCGGTCTTCGAGACCGCCTATGTCAAGCTGGGTGTTTATATTTGTTACGACCGCCATTTCCCGGAAGGCTGGCGGGCGCTGGCGCTCAACGGGGCAGAATACATTGTCAATCCGTCTGCGACCGTTGCCGGACTCAGCAAGTATCTGTGGGAACTCGAGCAACCCGCCTCAGCTGCGGCCAACGGGGTGTTTATTGGTGCCATCAATCGCGTCGGCAAAGAAGAACCCTGGGCTGACCGGATGGGCGAGTTTTATGGCTCCAGCTATATTGTCAATCCCCGCGGTCAGATCGAAGCACAGGCAAGTTATGGAGACGATGAACTGCTCGTGCATGAAATCGATCTGGATATGATTCGCGAAGTACGCGATACGTGGCAGTTTTTCCGGGATCGTCGCCCGGAGCTTTATGACGACCTGATGTAAACCACAGAGGCCATACCAATATGGCGAATACATCCAGCAAGGTGACGGCACATGGCGAGTTCTTTGAACTCGAGCCAGGTGACGACGTATTGTCCAGCCCCCGCTACAATGCCGACATTGCGCCGACGCAGGTCCATCAACGTACCTGGACTCGATGGAATATCGCATCTTTGTGGGTGGGCATGGCGATTTGTGTACCTACCTACACCCTCGGTGGCGTACTGACTGCCTATTTTGGCCTCTCGGTGGCAGAAGCGCTGGTCACCATTTTGGTTGCGAACATCATCATCCTGATTCCACTCACACTCAATGCGTTTCCAGGAACCAAGTTTGGCATCCCGTTCCCGGTGGTCCTGCGTTCGTCCTTTGGCATCATCGGTTCAAATGTCCCTGCACTGATCCGTGCCCTGGTCGCCTGTGGCTGGTTTGGAATCCAAACGCTGTTCGGCGGCATCGCCATTCATCTGTTGCTGTCAGCACTTTTTGACAGCTGGGCAAACCTTGGTGGTACCGGTGAAGTGCTCGGTTTTTTTATTTTCTGGGTGGCCAACCTGTGGGTCGTGATTCGTGGCGCGGAGTCGATCAAACATCTGGAAGCCATTGCAGCCCCGATGCTGCTGCTGGTCGCCATCGGCCTGGTGATCTGGGCCTGGCCAAATGCATCAGTCAGCGAATTGCTGGCGCAACCGCCAGACCGCCCCGACAATGTCTCAATCATCACGTATTTTATGGGCGGTCTCACCGCGATGGTGGGATTCTGGGCCACGTTGTCGCTCAATATCCCTGATTTCAGCCGCTACGCGCGCGCCCAAAAAAGTCAGATATTCGGCCAGGTGATCGGTTTACCCCTGACAATGTTTTTGTTTGCCGGTCTGGGTGTACTGCTGACCTCGGCCTCCGGAACGCTTGTGGGTGAGACCGTGTCTGATCCGATCAACCTGATCGGCAAAATTGATAACACCTTTTGGGTCGTGGTATCCATGATCATGATCATTGTCGCTACCATTTCGACCAACACTGCGGCGAACATCGTCTCGCCCACAAACGATTTTCAAAATGTGGCACCAAAATACATCAACCAGACCAAAGGCGTACTGGTTACCGGCCTTATTGGCCTGTTGCTGATGAGCTGGGAGCTTTTCAAGAAACTGGACTGGATTGAATCCGACGTCAGCGTCGAGAGCCTGTACTCCAACTGGCTGATTGGCTACTCCAGCCTGCTCGGACCCATCGCCGGCATCATGATTGTCGATTATTTTATCATTCGCAAACAGCACTACGAACTGGCGGACCTGTATCTGGATGGCGGCATCTATCCGGCATGGAACGCCGCCGGGTTTCTGGCTTTTGGCGTTCCGGTGGCACTTACCCTGGTGGCGATCACAACTGGTAAACTGGGGTGGTTCTATAATTATGGATGGTTTACCGGCTCGATCATGGGCGCGCTGCTGTACTTCTTGGCAGCCAGGATGTCCGGTACTCATTCCCCCGGCGTGGCTGCCGTTCACAGCGGTCAGCAGTAATACAATTTTCCGCGAGGTGACATCATGACATTAATTATCAAAGGCGGCACCGTGGTCACTGCTGACCAGACACGCCGCGCAGACGTACTGTGCGAGGACGGTGTGATCACACAGGTTGCTACCGATATAGAAGCACCGGCAAATGCCGAGGTAGTGGATGCATCCGGCCAGTATGTGATGCCTGGCGGTATCGACCCGCACACTCACATGCAACTGCCTTTCATGGGCACGGTAGCCAGCGAGGATTTTTACAGCGGCACTGCAGCGGGCCTGGCCGGTGGCACGACCATGATTATTGATTTTGTGATTCCAAATCCACAGCAAAATATCATGGAAGCGTATCGCCAATGGCGTGAATGGGCAGAAAAATCCGTTGCCGACTATTCATTCCATGTGGCCATCACCTGGTGGGATGAAACGGTTGAGGCCGACATGAAAACCCTGGTCAAAGACTACGGGGTCAACAGTTTCAAACATTTCATGGCGTACAAAAATGCCATCATGGCTGATGACGAAATTCTCGTGAATTCGTTCAGCACCGCGGTCAAACTGGGCGCAATCACCACCGTTCATGCTGAAAACGGCGAGCTGGTCTATCGCCTGCAAAAGAAGATTTTTGAATCCGGCATTACCGGTCCGGAAGGTCACCCATTGTCCCGGCCGCCACAGGTCGAAGGTGAAGCAGCAAACCGTGCCATTCGCATTGCCGAAGTGTTGGGGGTTCCCCTGTATGTCATTCATGTGTCGGCCCGCCAGGCCCTCGAGGCAATCACCCGTGCACGTAACGAAGGTCAACGGGTGTTCGGCGAGGTGCTTGCCGGTCATCTGTTGATTGATGATTCTGTCTATCGCGACCCGGACTTTGAACGTGCGGCAGCACATGTGATGAGCCCGCCATTTCGCTCCAGCGAACATCAAACCGCTCTGTGGCATGGGCTGCAGTCGGGCAACCTGCAGACCACGGCCACCGATCATTGCTGTTTTTGTGCCGACCAGAAAGC
>JABDLQ010000223.1 GCA_013002925.1 Gammaproteobacteria bacterium
ACAAGGTCGATCGTTTTGTTCTCACCCGCTGCCACGCTTTCGTCGGCAATAACAATTGGAGCGCGACTCATCCTTTGCCCTTTGTGCGGGTATTATGTGGTTTGGCATTCTTCTCGATAAAACGGACGATGATGGAAGCAACATCCTTGCCAGTGGCGCTTTCTATCCCCTCAAGACCCGGTGACGAATTCACTTCGATTACCATAGGTCCGCGCTCTGCTCGCAATAGATCCACACCGGCGACGTTGAGTCCCATAATTTTGGCCGCCTTAACTGCCGTCTCACGTTCAATTGGCGTCAACTTGACCAGGCTGGCACTGCCACCCCGATGCAGGTTGGAACGAAACTCACCATCCAGCGCCTGCCGCTTCATGGCGGCTATGACTCTGCCACCAACGACAAAACAGCGAATATCGGCTCCACCTGCTTCATGGATAAACTCCTGTACCAGGATATTGGCGTTCAATCCCATAAACGCCTCAATGACGCTTTCAGCGGCTTTTTTTGTTTCCGCAAGCACGACGCCGATCCCCTGGGTACCTTCGAGCAGCTTGATAACCATAGGTGCCCCACCGACCATGCTGATCATGTCCGGCACATCATCCGGCGCGTGTGCAAATCCGGTAACCGGCATACCAATACCCTTGCGCGACAGTAGCTGCAACGAGCGCAACTTGTCGCGGGAACGGCTGATCGCAACCGATTCATTCACCGGAAACACACCCATCATTTCAAATTGACGTAACACGGCCGTTCCATAAAAGGTGATGGAAGCACCAATACGGGGAATAACCGCATCAAAACCATCGAGGACCTCTCCTTTGTAATGTATTTGCGGTCGATCGGTCGCAATGTTCATATAGCAGCGTAAGGCGTCAATCACCGTCGCCTCGTGTCCGCGGCTGCGAATTGCCTCAACGAGCCGGCGCGTTGAATAAAGTTTTGGACCCCGTGAGAGCACTCCAATGCGTAGCGGTTTCACTTTTGGTGTGTCGGTAGAATTTAATTTGGTCAAGGTTTTGCCCTCTTGGGTGATGTCAGGTAAGAGCGACCCGGATCAACCAGGCAGCGTTTGCGAATTGCAGTCCGCCCCAGCAACATTCTAAACCGCATGCCACTGCGCGACGTCAACGTCAGTTCTATGGGCCACTGGCGCCCGTCGATTTCAAGCATGGTCTTAATAACCGGTCGCAGTTCCCGGTTCCCCCCGGAATCCGTCACCCATCGTTCGTCCAGCAGGTCGGCTTCACAAATGAATTCCGTATCATCATCTCCCTGGACAGGATGCACACCAAAACGTACCCGTGGCGTCACGCCACCGGCAATTTTTTCAATGAAAAAACTGTGCAACGCCGAGGTGCGTGCCCCGGTATCGATTTTGGCTTTAATTTTCAGGTGGCTGAGTTCGGGCAGACCAACCCGTTCACGCCACCCCAACGTAATTTTTTCAACTTTTTTCATACGCAAATTCTCTACCAGATTTGAACATACAGCCATCATTTTCCGGCCGTCGTGGAAGTGTAGATCGCCCCAATCTCGTACCGTTCCTACCTGCGTTTAGAGATGGCGCGCCCAATCATCGCGCTATCTGCTGCCAGGCGTCAATACATCCGTGTTTGAGTGGGAATTCGCGGGTCCAGTGCCTGTGCCGGTGACCGTGCACGGTTGACAGACTAACAGCGCAATATCGGACTCTCTGGCCGGAACGCCAGCCGCCTGGGTGTAGCGCATACTATATCAGGAACTGTAGTTCACCGTGGTTTATGCCCCCGGATCAGATTGGGCAGGTCTACCGTTTCATGGCCCTGTTGTGGCTGTGATTACCGGTACCGCGACACGGCAGAGAAAGCACAAACATCCTGATAAAACAGGTCCCGATGGTTGCCATAAAACGAACAAAACACGCATAATGGCGATCTTCCAATAAGGACAGACATCGGTGCCGCTGGCACTTCGGTGACCGCTTGTGCCATGCTGACTTTGATAAAAAATGCCCGGGTTTTTGCTCCCCAGAGCCTGGGTTTGCAACACCTGTTGATTGCCGCTGGCAAAATACTCCAGATTTCACGCGCTTTGCCGCAATTTCCATCCGGTGTCGATATCGCGGAGGTTGACCTGGAAGGAAAGCGCTTGATACCCGGATTTATTGATGGCCATGCGCATGTCACTGGCGGCGGCGGCGAAAGTGGTTTTGCCAGTCGTGTACCCGCTGTCGGCTTAAGTCGCTTTACCCGCGCCGGGATCACGTCTGTAGTGGGTTTGTTGGGCACGGACGATACTACCCGCAACACAACCGGCCTGTTAGCAGAAACGCGCTCATTACGTGAACAGGGGCTCAACGCCTGGTGCTACACCGGTGGTTACCACCTCCCGGCGGTTACACTCACCGGTAGTGTGCGTAGCGATATTGTTCACCTTGACCCGGTCATCGGTGTCGGAGAAGTCGCGATCTCGGATCATCGTTCCAGCCAGCCCACACTTGACGAGTTGCTGCGCGTGGCCAGTGAAACCCACGTCGCCGGCATGATCACAGGCAAAGCCGGGATATTGCATTTGCATCTGGGTGATGGAGAACGCGGTCTCGACCTGGTGCGCCAGGCGCTCGCGCAAAGCGAAATTCCTGCCCGCGTCTTCAACCCCACTCACATCAACCGCCGTAAAGCGTTGTTCGAGGAAGCCTGTGAAGTGGCCACGCAGGGTTGCTGTGTGGATATCACCGCCTTTCCTGTCGCAGAAGATGAGGATGCCTGGAGTGCGACCGAGGCGCTGTCCCGTTACTGGCAATCTGGCGCTCCCGCGGCACAGATTACGGTCAGCTCAGATGGCGGCGGCTGCTTGCCCCATTTTGATCGTGACGGGAATATCGTGCATATGGACATCGGCGACCCCGCCAGCCTGGCCGATACTCTCGCAGAACTTCTGGACAACGGTGTCAGTCTGGAACAGGCGTTACCAGCATTCACCAGCAATGTGGCACGACTGCTTCGATTGCACCACAAAGGGACCGTTGCCGCAGGCCAGGATGCTGATCTGCTGGTCCTCGATGAACGGCACCACATCGACTCAGTGATGATCAACGGCATCTGGCATCGAAAAAACCACGCACAGCTCATCGTCGGAAATTTTGAATCCACCTCAGAAAAGGACTCCAGTTAATGCCCCCATCTCCAACCAACGGTAACCAGCGTGGCTACATCATTCCGATCGGCGGCGCTGAATCCAAATTAAGAAATCCGGAGATCCTGGATCGTTTTGTCGATCTGTGCGGCGGTAAACCGGCACGCATTGCGATAATCCCGACCGCTTCGGAACTGGAAGACACGGGACGCAACTACGAAAAATTGTTTCGCCGGCTGGGCGTCAATCATGCGATGGTGCTCCCGTTTATTACCCGCGAAGACTGCAAATCCAGCAAATACCTCGAGTATATTGAAAAAGCCGATGGCGTCTTTATGACAGGTGGTAATCAGTTGCGCTTATCCACGACACTGGGTGGCACCGCGGTCGCGCAACTCATTCGTCGGCGTAATGCGGTTGGCATGCACGTTGCCGGCACTTCAGCCGGAGCGGCTTTTATGCCCGAACATATGATCGCCGGTGGCTCCGAGGGCAGTACTCCACGACCGAATAAGGTCACACTCGCGCCCGGACTGGGACTCACCAACAATTTCATCATCGATCAGCATTTTCGCCAGCGTGACAGAATCGGACGACTGTTGACGGCGCTCGCGTACAACCCGTTCGCCGTTGGTATCGGGCTTGATGAAGACACCGCCGCATTTATTCGACCCGGTGATGATCTTGAAGTCGTCGGCTCCGGGGGGATCACCGTGATTGATCCAACCGATCTTACGCATTCATCTATGGACCGTGCGGGGTTCAATGACCCGGTTAGCCTGATCGGCGTAAAATTGCATATACTGGTTTCCGGCGGCCGTTTTGAAATTGCTACGCGCGAGGCTTTTGCCGAATAACTTTGAACTTGTACAACGCGCCTGCCGGTGTACAGGCAGCCGCCATTTACCAGCGACACCTATGGGGTAACACCAATGCGCATCGTATCCACCAACGTTTATGTCGGCCCAAATATTTTTGCGCATTTTCCGGTAATCCGGCATGTGCTCGATCTTGGAGAACTGGAGCACTGGCCAACCGCCCGGTTGGGAGAAGATTTTGTCGAACCCTTGCTTGCGGCGCTCCCTGGCTTGCATGAGCATGGCTGCTCATACCGTGAAGCTGGCGGTTTTGTACGCCGTATGCGCGAAGACGAGGGGACCTGGCTTGGTCACGTGATGGAACATGTCGCAATCGAACTGCAGAACGTTGCTGGCCTTGACGTTACGTACGGACGAACCCGCTCGATTGATGATCAGCCCGGTCATTACAATATGGTGTTTCAGTACAAAGATGACCGCGTTGGCCGTGAAGCCAGCCGCCTGGCACTTAACCTGATTCATTTTTTACTGCCTGCCGATCTGCAGCCTTCGGATGCACCCCCGGAAAGCTGGGATTTTGATCAGGAACGCGACGACTTTATTCGTTATGCCCAACGCCGCGCTCTCGGACCGAGCACCGCTTCGCTGGTCGCTGCCGCCGAGAAGCGGGATATTCCATGGCTGCGACTAAACGACTACAGTCTGATTCAGTTTGGTCATGGCCGTTATCAAAAACGCATTCAGGCAACCTGCACCGGCAATACCAGTAACATTGCCGTTGAACTGGCCTCCGACAAGGAAGAAACCAACGGCATTTTGCGCGACCTGGGTTTACCGGTACCGCAACAGGCACTGGTGCGCACGGAGAATCGCGCACGGCGTGCCGCAGAACAAATCGGATTCCCGGTCGTAGTAAAACCTCTTAACGCCAATCATGGTCGTGGGGTGTCGATTGACCTGAACAGCACCGATGAGGTTGCGGTGGCATTTGGGAAGGCCCAGGAACACAGCCGTTCGGTTCTCATTGAGTCTTTCATCCAGGGTCTGGACCATCGCCTGTTGGTAGTGAACGGGAACCTGGTGGCTGCCGCCAAGCGCATGCCCGGACATGTGGTTGGCGATGGCCAGCACACAGTAGAAGAACTGGTAAACATCATCAATGAAGATCCTCGACGCGGGGTGGGCCATGAAAAAGTATTGACCCGTCTTGAGTTTGATCATCAGGCCGACCGGCTGCTGGCTCAGAAAGGCTATGCCCGGGATTCGGTGCCACCTGCCGGGGAAATCGTGTTTTTGCGCTCAACTGCCAACCTGTCAACCGGTGGTACAGCGATTGATGTCACCGACTCCGTGCATCCGGATATTCGCGATATGGCTATTCGCACGGTCAACGCCATTGGCCTTGATGTCGGTGGCGTGGATTTTTTGACTACCGATATCAGCCGCTCGTATCGTGAAACCGGCGGAGCTATTTGTGAAGTGAATGCCGGCCCGGGGTTTCGCATGCATGTGGCACCCAGCGAAGGTACGCCACGTGACGTGGCCGGTCCGGTGGTGGAAGGTCTCTTCCCGGGTGATTCGCCCAGTCGCATACCGATTGCCGCCATCACCGGCACTAATGGCAAGACCACCACGTCCCGCATGCTCGCCCATATTCTGAAGCTCAGCGGCCACACGGTGGGACTGACGTCCACGGATGGTGTCTATATTGATGGGAAACTGTCCGTTCAGGGAGATATGACCGGCCCGATATCAGCGCAGATGGTTCTGCGTGATCCGGCCGTCGATGCCGCGGTGATGGAATCCGCTCGGGGCGGCTTATTGCGCGGCGGTCTGGGATATTCAGAATGCAATGTCGCAGCCTGTTTGAATGTCTCGGCAGATCATTTGGGCATTCGCGGCATCAATACGCTTGAGCAACTTGCCGAAATCAAGCGAGTGCCGATCGAGATTGCCAAAGACGCTGCCGTGCTCAATGCCGATGACCCCCTGTGCCTGAAAATGGCGGACTATACGGACGCCAGCAAATTGTGCTACGTCACACTCAACGCCTCCCATCCGCTGGTGAAACAACACATCAAGGCGGGCGCGCAGGCCTTTGTGCTGGAGCAAGGCATGAACGGTCACATGATTACGATCTACGATGGCGATCAACACATCCCGTTGCTATGGACTCATCTGATTCCGGCAACCGTCGAAGGCAAAGCCATGCACAATGTGCAAAATGCCATGGTGGCAGCAGCGCTGGCTTACAACATGGACATCAATCTGGACAACATCCGTCAGGGATTGCGCACGTTTGACACCACCTTCTACCAGGCGCCGGGACGCACGAATATTTACGATGAGCATGCCTTCAAGGTCATCCTGGATTACGCGCACAATCCCGCTGCGGTCAAGGCTATTTGCAACCTGGTCGACCAGTTCGAGATTAAAGGCCGCCGTCTGGTGGTGCTTGCCGCCCCGGGAGATCGGCGCGACGAGGACATCGAACAAATTGCCACGCTGGCTGCACCCCATTTTGATCATTTCATCTGTCGACGTGATGACAATTTGCGCGGCCGCGATCGCGATGAAGTCCCCCTCATGTTGAAGCGGGCGCTTCTCGCTGCCGGCGTGGGAGAGGATCGAATCGAGATGGTTCCGGATGAACAGGAAGCCAACCAGCATGCACTGTCCATCGCTGCCCCTGATGACCTGGTACTGATACTTGGTGACAATATTCAACGCACCTGGAAGCAGATTATTTACTTTGATTCGGGAGACGAAGACCAGTTGACGCAACCGAGCAATGTGGTCAGACCCGAACTGCCTGAGGACCTGGGCTTTGATCTTAACGACGATATCGAGGTCATTCAGGACGAACGCGGTGTACGTCTCGCTCGCGAAGCCGGTGACTGAGGACGGCGATGACCTGGTGCTGCGCCGCAATGGCTTTGGCCAACGTCAACACGCGACCATGGAGCCACGATCCGTGGCCCGGGTTGCAGGCCACTGGATGATTCTGTGAACAAACTGGATGCCCGCCGCCTGACCGGCATCAATGTGATCTGGCATGCACCCGGAGCGATTGTCGATGTAGCTCTGGATGAGCAGGACGATGCCACACAAATCTGTGCTGTGTGGCAGAGCAACGTCCGCTCCTTGCTTGAGGCAGTTGGCTGGTCGCATCACAAAACCACTCATCACCGCTTTGTTGGTGGTCTCGCGCTGGCCATATCGGCACCCATTGATGCGCTGTATGCCGCGGTAGAAATTGCGGAGTGGGCCTGGGATGTGACGGAACAAACAATGGCGGGAACAGACACCGGGAAAAATCTTGAATCATCAGCCGAGCACTTCCGCCAAATGATCCGTGATGAACAAAATCCTGAGCTCATCCGGCTGGCTGAGGATGCAGCTCGCCACCAGGT
>JABDLQ010000231.1 GCA_013002925.1 Gammaproteobacteria bacterium
CCCTGGTGGAGCGCTGGCCATCGTTAGGCGGGGTATGTTTGAATGTAGGCTGCATCCCCTCCAAGGCGCAGTTACACGCAGCTAAAGTGGTGGATGATGCCGCGGGCATGGCAGCGCATGGCATTTACTTCGGGCCACCTGACATCGACACCAAAAAACTGGTTGCCTGGAAAAACTCGGTCATTGGCAAGCTCACACAAGGACTGGTCGGCCTGGCAAAACGGCGCAAGGTCACCGTGCTCCCTGGCAGTGCAAAATTTTTGTCCGAGCATCATGTTCAAATCGAATCAAAAACCGGTCAGTCGGTGCTGGCATTTGAAAAGTGTATCGTGGCAGCGGGTAGTGAAGCGGTGCATTTGCCGTTTCTGCCCGACGACGAACGCATCATTGATTCAACCGGTGCCCTGGAACTGGAAGAATTACCAAAGCGTATGCTGGTCATCGGCGGCGGTATCATCGGCCTTGAAATGGCGACAGTCTACGCTGCGCTGGGTGTAAAAATTTCAGTGGTCGAACTGACTGACCAACTGATACCGGAATGCGATGCAGATCTCGTCAAGCCATTGCATCAGCACATCAAAAAGCGTTACGAGAACATCTGGCTAAAAACAAAAGTAACCCTGGTTGAAAGCCGCCTGGATGGGTTGGAAGTAACGTTTGAAAATGCAGATGGCCGCTTTGTTGAAACTTTTGGCCGTGTTTTGCAGGCGGTTGGGCGTCGCCCCAATGGCAAGCATCTGGATATAGAGAACGCGGGTGTCGAGATCGACAGCGCCGGGTTTATCCCTTCGGATCAGCATATGCGAACCAATGTTGAACATATTTTTTCGATTGGCGATATCCGCGGCAATCCAATGCTGGCTCACAAGGGGAGCCATGAAGGCAAAGTTGCTGCCGAAGTGGCTCACGGCGAAAAACGTGCCTTTGATGCCAGGGTGATTCCGTCCGTGGCCTACACGGATCCGGAAGTGGCGTGGGTAGGGCTTACTGAAACCGCTGCAAAAGCGGATGGCATCGCCTATGAGAAAGGTGCTTTTCCCTGGGCGGCCAGCGGCCGCGCGCTTGCGCTGGGAGTAGATTCGGGTCTGACAAAACTGCTGTTTGACCCGACGTCACACCGGGTTATCGGCATGGGTGCGGTTGGTCCGCATGCCGGAGACCTCGTGGCGGAAGCGGCCCTTGCTATCGAAATGGGATGTGATGCAGAGGATATTGGACTGACGATTCACGCGCACCCGACACTCTCGGAGACGGTCGCGATGGCCGCCGAAATGTTTGACGGAACGATTACTGATTTGTACGCACCGCGAAAAAAGAAATAGTTCGCTGACCGACTGCAAAAGCGAATGCCAGCACCGGCATGAGCGTCCGCGGTGAATTTTTAGTATGGTGAGGTGCGGGGGTGAAAACATGCGCTCCGTCGCGTTATCCATCGTTAATCGCAATCTACTGGAGAATCGACTGTGACTGAGGTCCTGCGCGGCTTGTTTGGCCTGATCGTTCTGATCGCGTTACTTTGGGCGTTCAGTCTCAATCGCAAAGGTGTAGATTGGCGGCTGGTGGTGGTGGGACTGTTTGTACAGTTTGGCCTCGCTCTCAGCGTGCTTAAATTTCACTATGTGCAGCTGTTTTTTGAAACGGTCGGCAAAGCATTCATTGTCATCCTTGATTTCACCAAAGAGGGAACGCAGTTCCTGTTTCCGGGGTTTTTGGATATCGACAAGTTTGGCTTTGTCTTTGCATTTCAGATCCTGCCAACGATCATATTTTTCTCCGCACTCACGAGTCTGCTCTATTACCTGGGGATCATCCAGATTGTAGTGCGTGGGTTGGCGTGGCTGATGACGCGAGCCTTTCGTATTTCAGGGGCAGAGAGTTTGTCGGTGGCCGGAAACATCTTTTTGGGTCAGACCGAGTCGCCACTGCTGATAAAAAAATATTTGTCGGGCATGACCAACTCTGAAATCATGCTGGTGATGATCGGTGGCATGGCCACGATGGCAGGTGGCGTACTGGCGGCCTACATTGCATTTTTGGGTGGAGACGATCCGGTACAGCGACTGCTGTTTGCAAAACATTTGCTGGCCGCCTCAATTATGGCCGCGCCCGGTGCGGTCGTGGCAGCAAAGATACTGGCGCCTCAAACAGTTGAAATCGATTCTGAGGCCAAGGTTTCCGAGGGTGAGTTGGGTATCAATGCCCTGGACGCGGTATCCAAGGGCACGGCCGACGGTTTGCGCCTGGCTGCAAATATCGGCGCAATGTTGCTGGTCTTTGTGGCCTTTATTGCCATGGCTAATTTTTTACTGATGAAGTTTGGCGGCTGGACGGGCCTGAATGACGCCGTCAGTGCGGTATCGGATGGGAGACATTCGCAGCTGTCACTGCAGGTCATTTTAGGCTATGTGTTTGCGCCAGTCGTCTGGTCGATTGGCGTTGTTTCCGATGATATTACGCTGGTTGGCCGGCTCCTGGGTGAAAAACTCGTCATGACGGAATTTATCGGTTACAAAAGTCTCAGCGAACTGAAACTGGCCAATGCGTTTGCCAGTGAAAAATCGATTATTATTTCGACCTACCTGTTGTGCGGCTTTGCCAACATCGCCTCGATCGGCATTCAAATAGGCGGAATTGGATTGCTGGCACCCAACAAGCGAGAGCTGTTGGCGCAATATGGCATGCGCGCTTTGCTTGGGGGCACCGTTGCCGCCTTGTTTTCAGCCACCATGGTCGGCATGATTCTCTAAGCCGCCCCAGGCTGCAATGACCGCAATCCGGTAACAGTCAGTCGATCACTTTTTTGAGCATGTGATCGATACTGGCTTTGCCGGCACCATTGAATAATAGCGGCAGGAGCATCAGCAGATACAGCAGCGGAAGCTTGAAATTACCAAAGCCCTTGTTGGTGATGGCATACCCTTTCCACAATTCGCTAAAAGAACTGTAGCTGTCCGGCCAGTGCACAGCGAGCGCGGCGACGATGGTCAAAATGATCAGCGATAAACTGGCAAACCGGGTAAACAGGCCAAATACAAGTAACACAGCACCGATGAGTTCTGCCCAGGTGGCCAAAAACCAACTGATATTCGGGTCGATCACGTTAAACGGAAACGGAAAGCTGTTCTGAATACCACTGAACCAGTTGTTGCCGTTGTATTTCGTGATGCCGGCCTCCCAGAATTCCCAGGCGAGTATCAATCGCAGAAACAATGCGGGAAGCCACGCTCCGACGCGGTCAAGCCCCCCGGTGATGACTTCCCAGACAGCAATCAGTCTGTCAAACATTGGCGTCCCCTGGTTTTTAAGTTCAGTGTTTCCGAGTGCCGAGTATAATATCGTGCGCGGCCAGTTCTGTCAGAGTTTCAGCACCCCCCGCAACGACGGTATCGGGGTTCGGGTGGTTGATTTCCTCACCGATCTGCAGCAACAGCTGTCGACCGCTGGCTGATGTATTGGTTTCAAGCAATTCAATGAGTCGAGCGGTCACCGGGTTGATTTCCAGAAAACCCACCGTATCCTTGCGGTTGCGATAAACCACCAGAAACGTAAACCCCTCTCCGGGTTCCTGCGGCTGAAATTCTGGTTTGATCTGATGTACCGGAAACCGGTATGCCAGCGACCACGCGACCGGCGACAGAACCGGAATCTCGTCGAGCAAATCTCCATCGACATTGGCCTCTACGGCCGCAAGGTCTTCTTCAAGAATCGAAATGGCCAGTTCCGCCCACTCATAATGTGCCAGTTCGAGCAAAAATGGCGGGTCACCATCAACATCGCGTTCAGTTTCCAGGTAGCCCAGAAATTCTTTGGGAATGTCCAGGAAGTAGGGCGAGTGGCTGCGATGCCGGGCAAAAAAATCCCTGACCATGCCATGCCAGGCCGCATCGCTGAGCAATCTGCGAATGACAGGAAAAGATCTTGCCAGAAAGCCTTCCACATTGTTGTAAAACAAATCCCGATAAATTGCCAAACGGCGATCTTCGATGCCGGCTGGTCCGGGTGTTTTCTGCGGGTTACGAATATGGGCCGAAAACCGGTATTGCTCCTGTTGGAATTTTGGAAGTTCAGCCATGCGATGCGCGCATATTTTGCGGTTGACGGGCATGCCAGCGGGTCTGGGCATCACGAATACGATTTATCTCAATCAGCAAATCATCGACGGCCGGAATATTGAAATCTCGCTCAAGCAGGGTAGCTACCGGACCACAATGATCATAAGCGGTATCCAGCAAGGCCCAGACCTGTTCGCTGACATCAGAACCATGCGTATCGACGCGCAAGTCTTCAGCCTCAACGTAATGGCCGGCAATATGAAAATAGAACACCCGGTCTGCTGGCAACGCGCGTAAATACTGTTCGGCATCGTAATCGTGATTGATGCTGTTAACCACTATGTTGTTGACATCAAGCAGCAAACCGCAATCCGCTTCTTCCAGCACGTTGCGAATAAAATCGATTTCACTGATCTCCTGTCCGGGCGCCGCGTAATAAGACACATTTTCAATGGCAATTCGCCGCTCCAAAATCTCCTGCACACGACGGATTCGATTGGCGACATAGCTGACTGCTTCATCAGTAAACGGTATCGGCATCAGATCATAAAGATGCCCGTCGTCTGAGCAGTAACTCAGATGTTCGGTATAGGCAAGAATTCCGTGGTGATCAAGAAATACTTTCAGCTTCTTTAAGAACTCTTCGTCCAGCGGCGCAGGTGAACCGATCGAAAGGGACAACCCGTGAGTCACAAACGGGTAGCGTTCGGTAAAGGCGCGAAACTCTTTTCCCAGCCGGCCTCCCAGACCCATCCAGTTTTCGGGCGCCACTTCGAAAAAACTGATTTCGTCAGGTTTGTGGTGCAGCAAGGGCTTGACCAGTTCGCGTCGCAGGCCAAGACCGGCGCCGGAGACCGGCTGCTCAAAGCGGTGAGTGATGTTCACGAAATCTCCATAGCTCCAGGGACAGCATACAAGATTGGACCCGATAATCGCCCATGTTATTACAGATTGATAAACGAATCAGCCCGGTAGACTGCGCAGTTGCGGGCTGCCGGGAAAGTCAGCGTCGATCCAAATCATCTTTCACGAGCTTCAAATAGCGTTGTTCATCCGGTGCACGCCTGTCGCGCTGTGCCTGCCACAGCTCCTGTCCCATAAACTCGGTCAGACGGTGTTCGGCATCGTGAGCATCGCCACAGCGCTCCTGCAGCTGCTTGTACAGTTGCGCAATCCCGTGCGGGCGATTGGTCGCCAGTTGATCCCGCACCGCCAGATGTAATGACATATGCAAAAATGGATTGGTCTGCCCGGACTCTGGTAAATATTCCTGATCCATGCCGCTTTCGATCTCGCGCTGGTATTCAGGATGATCATGGATGACCGCCACAATCTGTGCTTCCAGGGCTGTGAGTGCCTGTTGGCGGGTGGCTTTTTGCCACGCCGTTCGATACATCTGGCGCAGTGTCCGACGATCCTGACCGAACAGCATTACATTCCTCCGGTTTTGTGCCGGTACTCGCAAAGATCGGCGATCATACACTGCGGGCAGTCCGGCGTGCGCGCCTTACAGACATAACGGCCATGCAGAATCAGCCAGTGATGCGCGTCACGCCTGAACTCATCGGGTACCAGCCTTAACAGGCGTTTTTCAACTTCCAGCACCGTTTTTCCCGGTGCAATAGCTGTCCGGTTTGAGACTCTGAAAATGTGGGTATCGACGGCGATTGTAGGTTCCCCAAACGCAGTGTTCAGGATTACGTTGGCAGTTTTTCGACCGACCCCGGGCAACGCCTCGAGCGCTTTGCGATCGCGAGGTACTTCGCCACCGTGTTTGCTAAGCAGTATCTTGCTGGTTGCCAGCACATGTTTGGCTTTGTTGTTAAAAAGGCCAATAGTTTTTATATAGGAGCGAATTTTTGTCAGGCCGAGCGCCACCATTTCCTCCGGTGTGCCCGCGACCGCAAATAATTTTTCGGTTGCTTTGTTGACGCTGATGTCCGTGGCCTGTGCCGATAAGATCACCGCGACCAACAGCTGAAACGGGTTAGCATAGACCAGCTCGGTTGTTGGCTGCGGGTTCGCATCACGCCAGCGTGAAAAGATTTCTATCCGCTTGGCCCGGTTCATGACGACGGCGCAACCACGGGTGCGGGTCCCTGATGGGTGGCCGGATGGGTGCGCGCCACAAGGGCATTGCGCATTGCGATCAGGGCGGCGAGCACAAAGAATGCGCCCGGCGGCAAAATCAGCAGCAAAAAACCCTCATGAACGTGGATTGTCCACGCTGCGGCCGCCGGTCCAAACAACATTTGCATGTCTGCAAAGACAGTTCCGGCACCCAGCAATTCCCGGACAAAACCCAAAACGATCAGTATGGCGGCAAAGCCTGCGCCATGCGCAAACCCGTCAAGCACCGCGTAACCGGAACTATGGCGCGAAGCAAAGGCTTCGGCGCGGGCGATAATGGCGCAATTGGTGACAATCAATGGCACGAACAGACCCAGGACACGATGCAGCTCGAACACCCACACCTGCATCAGAATATCGATCGCAGTAACCAGGCCGGCAATGATCAGTACGTAGACCGGGATCCGGATATGGGGCGCAATCCAGCGGCGGGTCAGTGAGACAAGTAAATTTGAGCACATCAACACCAGCATTGTAGACACGCCCAGACCAAGACCGTACGCCGTTGTGGTGGTGACCGCCAACAGCGGACACAGGCCCAGCAACTGTACCAGGCCGGGATTCTGTTTCCACAGACCGTCAAGCAGCACACCACGCCAGGACAGAGCGGTCATTGCGAAGAGCCGCCGGCAACGTCGGGCGCCGCAAAAACAGGCGTTTTATGTGCCTCGAAATATTGTAGTGCGTCACGCACTGCACTGGTTACCGCGCGGGATGTGACCGATGCGCCGGTGATTTGGTCAAAGACACCATCGTCCCGGCGTATGGCCCAGTCGGCAAGAGGAGGAGCTTGCAGCGAGCGCCCCTCAAAACCGGTCATCCACGAGGAGCGCTCAATTTCGATGCGATCACCGAGTCCCGGTGTTTCACGGTGACGTGCTGCCCGAACACCAGCTACGGTGCCGTCGGCATAGATCGCAACCAGCAATTCAATCGGTCCACTATAGCCGCTGGCAGCCGTGACGCGCAGGATTGCAGCTGCGGGTTGCCCGTTTTTCCTGGCACGCAGAATTTCATGCGGCGCCCCGGTGCCCAACAGCTGCGCGTCAGGGGCTGTGCCTTCGACCACGATTACGTCACTGAAAATATCGTTGTCGTAGTCAGTCGCGCTGAGTAGTTCATTAATCTGGCGCATGTCCCAGGCGCGCTGATTGGCGTCTATACGTTCTGCACTGTGTGTCGACAAGGCGCTTAGTCCCGCCGCAGTCAATACGGTCAACGCAGTAAACGTCATGATGGGTACCAGCAGGCTGCGCTTAGCGATGTCCATAGGTTCTCGGTACACAATAATAGTCGATCAGGGGTACCAGCATATTCATCAGCAGCACGGCAAACGCGACGCCATCAGGATAGCTGCCCCAGGTACGGATGATATAGATTAGCAAACCAATTCCTGCCGCGTATATTAACCGGCCTTGATTGCTGGTGGCGGCGGAGACCGGGTCGGTAGCAATAAAAAACGCGCCGGCCATCGCGCTGCCGCTGAACAGATGAAACCACGGAGAACTGAAGCTGTCCGGATCGGCCAGGCGAAACACCATCGCGATCAAAAACAACGCACCCAGCAGGGCCACCGGGATGTGCCAGCTGATGATTTTTCGAAACAGCAGCCAGATACCACCGGCGGCGACCGCCAGATTGATGATAATCCAGTGGTTTGCGCCTGCACCGGATAACGTCGATCCGGCAATGATTTCACTGAGCATTTCTCCGTTGGTGAGGCCCGTCTGCACGCGATCGAGCGGGGTGGCGCCGGTGATCTGGTCCCATGTCAGCGTCTCAGGCAGAGTCCCTGTCAATGTTGTCGTCAGCGTTTGATACCAGGTCAATGGCGCGGTGCTCGCCATACCCGCACCAGGGGCGGTCCACAGCGCCAGTTCTGCGGGAAAGCTGACAAGCACTACGGCATAACCTGCCATGGCGGGGTTAAAAATATTGGAGCCGAGGCCGCCATACAGATGTTTGGCCACGATAATGGCAAACAGTGTAGCGCTCGCCGTAACCCACCATGGGGTCAGCGGTGGTAAAGCAAACGCCAGCAGAACTGCGGTCAATACTGCGGTGTAATCACCGAGAAACAGCCCGACAGATTGTTTGCGCAGCCGTAGCATCAGTGCTTCACCCAGCAGGGCAAATGTGATGGCGATGACCGTGTTAAATATCAGGCCGGGACCAAAAAACCAGGTGTGCAACAGGATGGCGGGCAACAGTGCCAGCACCACTTCGCGCATCAGCGCCGCCACTGTACGGGCGCGATGTATATGCGGCGCGCCCGCCTGAATAAATTTCATGAAGATGGATCCTCATCCATCCGTTGTTTTTTCTGGCGTGCGCGGGCCACGGCTTCTGCAATAGCCTGCTGCTTGTCACTTTGCTCACGGACCGCCTGACGGTGACGTTCCCGTCGTGCCTGGCGCTGCGCCTGCAGTTTCTCCAGGCGCAGTTCGCGGTTTTCGTAGCGCGTGCGAGCAATTCCTGCACGCAGGTGTTGAGCGTCGCGCGACCACAACTGGTCTTTAGCGTAACGAAAATAGTCGGTCAGTGGCAGATTGCTGGGGCACACGTAATCGCAACACCCGCACTCTATGCAGTCAGCAACATGCAGCCGCTGAAGATCATCAAGACGCTCACCTCGCGCGTGCCAGTAAAGTTGTTGGGGCAGTAAATTGGCTGGACATACTGTGGCGCAGTCGCCGCATCGGATACACGGCATCACCGGATGGTTGCTACGGCTTTCGTGTTCGGGCAGCACCAGTATGCAATTGGTGGATTTATCGACGGGCACGTCATCCTGCGCGACTGTAAAACCCATCATGACCCCACCGACGATAATGCGTGCATCGGACACCACATAACCCCCGCAATGGTCAATGAGATGGCGAACCCCGGTACCCATCGGCACACGCAGGTTGCACGGCGTGGCGATGCCATTACCGCAGACGGTCACAATCCGTGACGTGAGCGCGTGTCCGTTGATAAACGCGTCGTCGATGGCGAACGCGGTTGCGACGTTGTGGCACAGATAGCCGATATCTATCGGTAGCCCGCCGCTTGGGACCTCAGTGCCCGAAATGACCTGAATCAGTTGTCGTTCGCCACCCTCCGGGTAACGGGTCGGCACCCGACACAATTGCAGGCGCTCATCGGCAGCGTCGGCAAGTGCTGCGCTGAAGGAGTTGTGTGCCGCCTGTTTGTCATCTTCGATGGCGATAACAGCGATATTTATTTGCAGAATATGCAACATGATCTGAATGCCGCGGACGATTTCAGGCGCATGTTCACGCATCAGTGCCTCGTCGCAACTGATCGCAGGATCGCATTCCGCTCCATTGATGACCAATGTATGCAGCGTCTGATCAGCTTCTGCTGCAAGTTTCAGGGCGGTTGGAAAAACAGCGCCGCCAAGACCGACGATGCCGGCTTCAGCCACCTGTTGTCTTAGCATATTCGGATCGGCGAGCCGGTAATCATGGCTGATTCGAAATGCCGTATCATGCTGTTGCTCTGGCGTGCTGATAATCTGGACGCACATTTCGGACAGTCCGCCGGGATGCACAATGGGGCGCCGACAAACCTGCCCCACTGTGCCGGTCACACTGGCATGGACGTTGGCACTGAACGTGCCGTTGGCGCGCCCGATCAGTTCGCCGGTGCGAACTTTCTGTCCCGGGTTTACACAGGGAACGGCAGCGAGTCCGCAATGCTGGTGCATAGAGACCCAGACTTCCGGTGGTGTCGGCAGCTGCGTGACAGGCTCAGACAACGCTGCAGCTTTCATGGAGTCCAGGGACAGCCCTCCGGAAAAAGGGTGGAGCTGCCGGGGTAATGTATCAATCATGGGCAATCACTTCCGGTCTGGCGCGGCGATACCTGGCAATCGATGGCTGCAGGTCGAGCATATCGATGCAGTCTACCGGGCACGGCTCGACACACAGCGCACAGCCGGTGCACTCTGACGCTATCACCGTGTGCATCTTTTTGGGCGCGCCGACAATTGCATCGACCGGACACGCAAGAATACATTTTTTGCAGCCAATACATATAGCCTCATGAATAAAGGCGACCTGCGGTTCAGCGATGGACCCGTTGTCGGGGTTCAGTGGTTTGCTATGCCGTCCCAGCAGTTGTGCCAGTTGTACAATCGTCGTCGTCCCTCCCGGTGGACACTGATTGATGTCGGCCTCTCCGGCCGCCAGCGCTTCTGCATAGGGACGGCAACCGGGATAATTGCACTGGCCACATTGCGTTTGTGGTAGCAGGGCATTGATTTGCTCAACCACGGTAAACTTCGTATCACGGTCCAGGCGGCGTGCTACGACACTGAGAATGATCGCGAGCACCAGCGCGATACCGCCCAGGACTGCGATTGCTGCGGTCATGACTAGCTGCGGACCAGGCCGGCAAAACCAATGAATGCCAGCGCCATGATGCCGGCACTGATCAAACCGATGGCAGCACCGCGAAACGGGGTCGGAATATCAGCAATTTCGAGGCGCTCACGCTGGGAAGCCAGTGCCACGAGCACCAGCGAGAAACCCATTGCGGCACCAAACCCGTACAGCAGGGATTCGAATAAACCATGCTGTTTCTGCGTATTGAGCAGCGCAACGCCGAGCACGGCGCAGTTTGTAGTGATCAGTGGTAGAAAAATGCCCAGCACCCGGTGCAGCATCGGTGCGATCGAGCGCACCAGCATTTCGGTAAATTGCACGACCGCCGCAATGACCATGATGAACGCGATGATGCGCAGATAGCCCAGCTCAAACGGCACCAGCAACAGGCGATTGACAATCCAGCTCAGGCCGGAGGCCAGCGTCAGAACAAACACGGTGGCAAAACACATGCCGATGGTCCCTTCGAGGCGTTTGGTCACTCCCATGAAAGGGCACAAACCCAGGAACTGGACGAGTACGAAGTTATTGACCAGCACCGTGGCAAGTATGATTGCAAACCACTCACCCATCCGCGTCACCGTGCATCGATTCAGGTCACGCGCAAACCAGGTGTTGCACCAGTGTCCGGGCTCAAAATAAACACTCCGGCACCATCACTGGCGGCCAGTACCATGCCCTCGGAGACGCCAAACCGCATTTTACGTGGCTCCAGGTTTGCCACCATGACGGTCAGTTTGCCGGTAAGATCCGCTGGTGCATAAGAGCTTTTGATGCCGGCGAATACCGTCCGCGTCTGATCGCCGGTATCAAGGGTAAGGCGTAACAGTTTATCTGCGCCGTCAACGGCTTCTGCCTTGGTAATTAACGCGACTCGCAGGTCAATTTTTTTAAACTCGTCGATCGTGATGCAGTTGCCATCACCAGCATTAGCTTTGAGCCCATCCGCAGGAACAGCAGCCGCTCGCTCCTCGTCGAGCATCGCATTGACCTGTTTGACGTCGATGCGAGATTTCAGTGGTTTGTACGGGTTGATCTGATGATCAAGAAGCGCCGTGGTGCAATCGCTCCAGTCAGTGATTTTACAGTTCAGAAACTGTTCTGCCTGTTCTGCCAGGGCAGGGAGCACAGGTTTGAGATATACGAGCAGTGTACGAAACAGGTTCAGACCCTGGCTACATACCAGGTGAGCTTCGGTTTGCTGTGAGCTGTCCTTGATCAGTTTCCAGGGTTTATGGGAGTCAATGTACTGATTGGCCCGATCAGCAAGTTCCATGATAGTGCGCGCAGCCTCCGCAAAACGGCGCTCCTCGTAGGCAGTGGCGATTTCGGCGCCCGCCGCACCGAACTCATCGAACAGTTCACGATCGTGCAGTGCACCGGCCAACCTGCCGTCAAAGTTCCTGGTAATAAACCCGGCACAGCGACTGGCGATGTTTACAAACTTGTTGACCAGGTCGGCATTCACGCGGGCCACAAAATCATCCGGGCTGAAGTCCAGATCATCAATGCCCGGACCCAGCTTTGCAAAAAAATAGTAGCGTAAGGCTTCGGGGTCCAGGTGATTGAGATAGGTGCGCGCGTTGATCAGCTCACCTTTGCTTTTGGACATTTTGCGCTTGTTGAGCGTCAGATGACCGTGCGCAAATATCTGGCTGGGAGTGCGATAGCCTGAGCCCATCAGTACCGCGGGCCAGAACAGCGAATGGAAGTAAATAATATCTTTGCCAATAAAGTGGTAGACAAACGCATCGCTACCGGGTTTCCAGTATTCGTCAAAATCGAGATCATGCTCCCGACAATACTTCAGGAATGCAGCCATGTAGCCGATGGGAGCATCCATCCACACATAAAAATACTTGTCCTTTGTGCCGGGGATCCGAAAGCCAAAGTACGGTGCATCCCTGGAAATATCCCAGTCTTTGAGCCCCTCTTTGAACCATTCCTGCAATTTGGTGTACAGCGGATTCTTGTCCGCATTTTTCAGGAGTAGTTTTTTTAACGCGTTTTCAAAAGCCGGTAGCGTGAAGAACAGATGTTCAGACTCTTTGGCAATTGGCGGCGCTCCCGACACGCTCGAGATCGGGTCGATCAGATCCAGTGGATCATAAGTCGCGCTGCAGTTATCGCAATTGTCGCCGTACTGATCGGGTGTTTTGCACGAAGGGCAGGTACCGGTTACGTAGCGATCCGGTAAGAACATATGCTGTTCCGGGTCGTATGCCTGGGTGATCGTGCGGCGTGCGATAAACCCCTGTTCATCCAGCCGGCTAAAAATCGCTTCAACCAGCTCGCGATTCTCGGTGGAATGCGTGCTATGGAAGACATCAAAATTGACGAGAAAATCTGCAAAGTCCCGTTGTTGGGATTCGCTGACATTGGCGACGAGTACTTCGGGATCGATGTTCTCACTGTCGGCGCGCAGCATGATCGCGGTGCCATGTGCGTCGCTGGCGCACACGTAAATACAATGGTGACCAATGAGCCGCTGAAAACGGACCCAGATGTCGGTTTGAATGTACTCAACCAGATGCCCGATGTGGATCGGTCCGTTGGCATAGGGTAGCGCCGCGGAGACGAGTATTTTTCGTTGTGGTTCAGACATGCGTGCTCAGGTTCAGAAGTTCTGTGCGCTGTTGTAGACAGCGCTTAACGCCGTCATTATGCCACAGTGAAGCCGCCCTGGTGTCCGGTATTTTTTGGGGTTAGATATCTGCGCCTTCTGGCGCATAGTCTTTGAACGAAGATTTGTGATTGGCTTTCAGATAGGCCACCTCACCGGTAATCAGGCGTTTCTGGACCAGGCGCTTGAGTGCATTATCCATGGTTTCCATACCCGCCTGGGCCGCACCCTGCATAGCAGTTTCAATTTGATCGATCTTACCCTGACGTATCAGGTTGCCGATGGCATTGGTGTTTACCATGATCTCCATGGCGGCAACGCGTCCCTTGTTGTCGCTGCGCTTGAGGAGCTGTTGCGCGATGACCCCGCGCAACGACGTAGAGAGCATGGAGCGGATGTGTCCCTGCTTGTCCGCCGGAAAAGTATTGATGATGCGATCCACGGTCGCTGCGGCACTGTTTGTATGCAGCGTGCCCATTACCAGGATGCCGGTTTCGGCTGCCGTCACCGCGATGCTCATGGTTTCGAGGTCGCGCATTTCACCAACGAGAATGACATCCGGGTCTTCGCGCAGGGCCGATTTCAACGCTGCCGCAAAACTGGAAGTGTGCCGGCCGACTTCACGCTGACTCACCAGGCAGCCGATGCGTTTGTGCGTAAACTCGATTGGATCTTCGATAGTCAGTATATGACCTTTGCGGCTGGTATTGATTTCATTGACCATTGCCGCGAGTGTGGTTGACTTGCCTGACCCGGTTTTGCCGGTGACCAGAACCAGACCCTGTTTCTCTTTGCACAAATTGCGTATTGCCCGCGGCGCATTGAGTTTGTCGAGCGTCAGGGTTTCGCCTGGAATAGAGCGCAGTACCGCACCCAGCCCGTTGATATGGCGAAACACGTTGACGCGAAAACGCGCCTCTTCGCCCATCGCGTATGCAAAGTCAGCGCCATCTTTGGCGGCCAGCTGCTCGCGTGCTTCGGGTGTCATTATTTCCTGGATCATTTTGTCAGCCTGCTCACTGGCCAGGCTGGTTTCCGCAATTGCCGTTAAATCCCCGTACTGACGCATGCGCGGCGGATCTCCGGCCAGAACATGGAGGTCCGAAGCACCGCCCTCAATCGCATGTCGCAGCAAAGTATCGATTTCGGCCATAAAGCGCTATACGTCCTGTAGCTGAATTTTTGGCAAAATCGCCGTATCTGTGACAAACCGTTCGAACTTGCTTTTGTCTTCGGCGTACAGGTACGCGTCGTTGGGATTGATCAATTTGGAGGTCACCGCCTCAATCAGCGCCTGATCCATCAACTGCATGCCGACATGACGACCGGTTTGTACCTGTGACGGAATCTGATGTGTCTGGTCATTGGCAATGAGTTTGGCGATTGCGCGAGTCATCACCATAATTTCAAGTACCGCTTTGCGACCCTTGTTGTCTGGTGTCTTGACCAGAATTTGTGAGACCACTGCCTGCAGGCTTTGCGCCAGGAAACTCTTGGCCTGTTCACGTTCATCCGACGGCAGCGCATCCAGTATGCGATCGATCGATTTGACAGCTCCTGTCGTATGCATGGTGCCCAGCACCAGGTGACCGGTTTCGGCAGCGGTCATCGCCAGCGATATGGTCTCGGCATCACGCATTTCACCGACCAGAAT
>JABDLQ010000234.1 GCA_013002925.1 Gammaproteobacteria bacterium
CTCGTCAGTGTTGAAGCGCTGGTGCGCTGGCAACATCCCGACTATGGATTGCTGCCACCGGCATCTTTTGTAGGGCTGGCTGAGAAAACCGGTCTGATTTCACCATTAACCGAAGCGGTGGTCGAAAAATCGTTTGAACATGCCGCGGTGTGGCACAACGACGGTATTCCGCTGAAAGTCGCGATCAATGTCTCAGGGGCCTCTCTGGCAGATTTGACACTGCCCGACAAATTAACGGGTACGGCTAATAAATTTTCGCTCGCCCCGGAAAACATTGTCGTTGAAATTACTGAAAGCTGGGTTGCCAAAAACTCGATTGATGCACTCGACATTCTGACCCGCTTGCGCATGAAGGGCTTCAGCCTGTCGATCGATGATTTTGGCACCGGTTATTCGACGATGCTGAAACTCAAGCAAATTCCTTTTAGCGAATTGAAGCTGGACCAGTCCATTATTCGAGGTGCTGCAACTGATGAAGAATCGCGGGCTATTGTGGAAACCAGCATCGAGCTGGGCCACCGACTGGGCCTGCATCTTGTCGCAGAGGGTGTCGAAAAACAGGACGACTGGGACTTGATTTCAGAACTGGGATGCAATGAAGGACAAGGATTTTTTATCGCTCGACCGATGAAGCCACTCGATTTACCAGACTGGCTGCAGCGCTGGAATCTCAGTCTGGGCATTTAGGCAGGAACACGCTGTGTACACCAAATCGCAGCGGTCCTGCATAGCAAGCCAAACAATGCAAGTTGATAGAAAACCGACGGGCCGGCAAAAATAATGAACGCACAAGATCCACACAGGCAGACAACACGTGTTTAAACCACACATTTTGATCGTCGACGATGATCCGGACCTCACTGACGTGATGGAATCAGTGGCTACTTCACTGGGTTTTGAAGTAGCCGTTTGTGCAAACCTGGAGAAACTGCAGACGGCCTACCGTAGCGATCTTGTGGCGGTCATCATTGATATGGTGTTGCCCGACATAGATGGCGTGGAAGTGATTCGGTGGTTGGCAAAACAGGGTTCGACAGCCGGCATGATACTGGTCAGCAGCGCCGACAAAAAAATTATCACTGCCGGAACAAAACTGATTCAGGAGCGGGGGTTGCGATTGATCGGCAGTTTACAAAAACCTTTTGTACCGGAAAACCTCAATGCCCTGCTGAACAAAGCAAGGTTACCCGGTACTGTCCGGCACCGGCAGCGCGATGTAATTTTGGACCTCGAAGGCCGCACCCCGACCGAGGACGAACTGGTGGTGTTATTTCAACCAAAAATAAATATGCAAACGCTTGATTTTTGTGCCGTTGAAGCGCTTGCGCGTTGGCAACACCCGGTCAAAGGATTGCTCGCACCGTGCTATTTTATTCCAGCTGCTGAAGCTGACGGCAGCATTGATGTACTCACGGACATGATTGTGCGCAAGACGCTCCAGCATTGTAACCAGTGGATGAAAGCTGGCCTGCTCCTGGAAGTCTCCATCAATATCTCAGCTCGCACCCTGGGGGACGTGACGTTTCCCGATCGACTCATTGCGCTGTTGCAACGCTACGAGGTCAGTCCAGCTCAAATAGTACTTGAAATTACGGAAACCTGGCTGAGTGATGAGCCGGTAGAATGTCTGGACTCGCTAACCCGTTTGAGCTTGAAGGGTTTTCGGCTGTCGATCGATGACTTTGGCACGGGCTATTCGTCAATTTCACAGTTATCCCGCATCCCGTTCGGCGAACTCAAAATCGACCGTTCGTTTGTGCAACAGGCACCGAATAATCGTCAGGCCAACAAGATTCTTGAGTCCAGTGTGCAGCTTGGCCACCACCTGCAGCTAAAAGTCGTTGCGGAAGGCGTGGAAACAAAAGAGCAATGGAATCTGGTGAACCGCTTGCAGTGTGACGAGTGTCAGGGCTTCTTTATTGCGCGTCCTTTACCTGGCGACAGCACTCCGGCCTGGTTGGGAAGATGGCAGACGATGCAGTGTGATATGCGCGAAAACAGCGGCAATGAGCATAAAACAACCGAAAATTCGGCTCTGGGCTGCTGATCCTTTCAACCCGCCCGAAAAAATGTGACATGCAGCCCGTTGCGGCGCCAAGTGATTCCGCTAGAATGGCCCTCTCATGGCCTACGCAGGCCTGACGCATACGGCAGGCAGGAGAATTCAGATGAGTGACAACAAGTCGCGGCGCGGCAGCGAGCGGACGAACAGTCAAACCACCATTATCGGTGAAGGGGTGCGCGTCTCTGGCACAATTTCGGGAACCGGAAGCTTCGTTGTCTGTGGCGAGGTTGAAAGTGACTGTGATCTGAATGGTCCGGTAACGCTCGCCAAAGATGGGCGCTGGAAAGGCACCATTCGGGCAAGTAATGTTATCATTGCCGGCGAAGTGGAAGGCGATGTGCGAACGGATGGCATGATCGAAGTGGCCTCGACTGCGTATGTACGCGGTAGCCTGGTGGGGCGGCGGATAGCGGTAGATGAAGGCGCCATCATTGAAGGTGAAATGCAAATGCTGGGCAACTCGGATATTGTCAATTTCAACGACAAACGCGAAGACTGAGCACACCAGAAAGGACAACACACCGTGCAGACTCCGGCCGGAGTGTGCAGCTACGCAATCAAACGCACTCGATGGGTGAGCTCGCGTAAGCCTGCACCCGGTTGCCAGCGTGACTAATCGCCTGTCGATCGCCCGGGCACAATCATCAGGGCACGACTATCTGGATACGATCATCCCGGCACGACCATTTGGACGGGCAGTTTCTCGACCAACGATGAACGCGCAGTTCAGGCACCGTTGGTCGGTCGATACAACATGCCGGGTCTCATACCGCCAACAGAATATACAACGCGAATTTGGGCGTGCAGGCAAAGCTCATATCAACAACTGACAGCGCGCAGTTCAAATACCGTCGGTCGGCCGCTGCAACACGCCAGGTCTCACGCCGCCACCAGGGTATGCAATGCGATTTCCGGCGGACAGTTAAAGCGCACATCAACGACAGAGGAACCCGTACCAACGGATGTATAACCACGCAATTGCTCGTGCCTCCAGAACCCCCGGCAATAACGACGCGGACAATCGGCATTGACGATCACCGGATACCCACCCGGCAAACAGATCTGACCACCGTGGGTATGACCTGCCAGCATAAAATCGATGCCCGATCGCTCGGCATCGGCGTATATTTCCGGGCTATGCGCCAGCAGTATTTTCGGAACCCCGTGTGGAATGCCGACCAGTGCCGCATCCAGATCATCGGTTTGAAAAAAATGCGGGTCGTCGACACCAACGATAGCGATCTGTGCGTTATCCCGTTGCATCAGAACGTGCTCGTTAAACAGCAGGCGTAACCCAAGGTTTTCCAGACCAGCGGCGACCTGCAGCGAATCGTGGTTGCCAAGCACTGCATAAACCGGCCGCGGCAGATGCGGCAATACTTTTTCAAAGGCAGCCACTGTCGGTGCCACCGGACCCGCTGTCGCAGCGCGAAAATCACCGGTTATAACCGTTGCATCTGCAGCGATTGGCTGCACCCGGGCTGCGATGACATCCGCTATATCCGGTGCCATGTCCAGATGCAGGTCTGACAGATGCATCAGTTTGAACCCGTGAAAACTTTCCGGCAACTGCGGTATATCGATGCTCAGTTCATTGATGCGAATGCGCCGGGCATTGTTGTGACCACGCTTTGACAAGCCACTCATTTTTATCAGGGAACGAATCAGCTTTACATGATCGCTCAGATGACTTGCAAGTAGCCCGCGACTGGCACCTGACGGTTGTGCCACTGCCACATCAGGTGATTCCTTACTGCGCCGCTTCTCGGCAAGCGTTACGGACAGGCGGCCACTTTGTACCAGCCTGGTGTACCATTCATCTGACATCAGCGGTGAATCCCCCGGGTTTGCGGTTACTGCAACTATAAACCGCCGCTGCTACTATAAACCAATATCTCCGACGGTGTGTTTTTGGTACATTCACCGTGGACTGACTGATGCGGGGATGACACTGATATCATGCGCAAGAGCCAATTCAGCGACGGTTTTGTACCGCCTGCCGGAATGCGTAATGCACACCTGCAATCGGTGCTTGCGAGCCTCCGTGTTCGCTGGCCTTTTATCCGGCGGCGCGCCAGGGACTTGCTTGGCGCCAGTCGCAAAGTAATCGTGCATGGGGACGACGGGGTCAGGCTTAATGGCTATTACACATCGGCGGCCCCGAACGCACCTATGGTTGTCCTGATTCACGGCTGGGAAGGTAGCGCACATTCCCAGTACATTATTTCCGCTGCCGCTCTGCTGCACGACCACGGGTACGCCGTGTTTAGACTGCAGCTGCGTGACCACGGCGACAGCCACCATCTGAACCCGGAAGTGTTTCACTCGTGCAGGCTCGAAGAAACCGCCGAAGCGGTCAGGCAGATTCGCCGTCGCTTTCATCCACCGCAGTTATTTCTTGGCGGTTTTTCCCTGGGCGGAAATTTTGCCTTGCGGATTGCCCGTCATGCACCGCAAATAGGTCTCGAACTTGATGGCGTATGTGCAATTTCTCCCGTCATCGATCCGGCGATAACGCTGCGCCATATGCAGGAGGGACCGACCATTTATCAGGGCTACTTCATGAAAAAATGGCGCCGCTCCCTGCGTCGCAAAAACCAGTTCTATCCAGACGCGCTGGATATTTCATTGCTCAGCACACATCGTAATTTGCTCGAACTGACCGAGGTTTTGGTTGAGACCATTGGCGGTTTTGACTCGGTGGCTGATTATTTTGATGGTTACAGCGTGAAAGATGAACGGTTGCACACCATCACCATTCCCGCTGCCATTCTTGCTGCCAGCGATGACCCGATTGTACCGGACGAGCCGTTACAGGCGGTTAAAGAGACCGATCACTTGCGCATCTTTCGCACACGCCATGGCGGACATTGCGGATTTTTGACCGCCGTGCATCGCGAGAGCTACGCCGATCAGTTCATGGTCAACTGGTTTAACAACGCACGAGCCAAAGGTTGAGATGTCATGTTTACGCTCTACGACTATTTACCCTCAGGAAACGGTTACAAAGTGCGGTTGGTGCTACGGCAACTCGAGTTGCCGTTTCGCTATATCGAAATTGATATTTTGCGGGGCGAGAGCCGCAGCTCCGGGTTTCTGTCCCGCAACCCCAATGGCAAAATCCCGACACTCGAATATGCCCCGGGGGCTTTCCTGTCCGAATCCAATGCCATCATGTATTACCTTGCAATCGACAGTCATTTGATGCCGTCCGACCGTCTCCATCAGGCCCAGGTCATGCAATGGTTGTTTTTCGAACAGTACAGTCACGAGCCCTATATTGCTGTCTCCCGTTTCCTGCTAACACACGGCGAACTGGATGATGAAAAACGCGCGGTGCTGATGCAGAAAAAACCCGGGGGTGAAGCCGCGCTCCGCGTCATGAATCAGCATCTTGAGGACCGGCAATATTTTGTTGCCGAACAATATACGATCGCGGATATTGGTCTTTATGCGTATACACATGTCGCCGCCGAAGGCGGCTTTGACCTGGCGCATTGGCCGGCAATACAAGCCTGGCTTGAGCGCGTGGCACGCCAACCACTTCACTGCCGGATTACCGACCAGTTCTAGCCGCTGCAGGTGAGGTGCAACACTTACCGTTTTACGCGGTCAGACCACCAGGAACCCCACATAGGAACACTGTATTGAAGCCCGTTAATGTGTTTGCTGCGATCCTGATTTTTGCTGCTGGCGTGGGCAGTGGCTGGTGGCTTTCACAGCGTCACTATCGCACTGATGCTGACAGCGCATCTGTAAAGCAGACTGCAGAGCCCGTCCGGAATCAGGATATGCGCTCCCGTGCCGCTGCAAACGTCCAGTGGTTGAACGTGGAGTCCGGGGAGCAGGCCCGCAGCGTGCCGGCCGTGGTTCTCAAAAACCGCGGCATCATGATCGCCTCCCTGTACCAGGTCTTTCCATCGCAACGCATTACACTGCGCGAACGCGGCAGCGACGCAACGATCATGCCGCGAGTCATCGCCGCAAGCAGTCAGATCCCGCTCATCGCGCTGAGCTGGCATGGCTCCCGCGACACAGGATTTGAACTCAGCGACGACAGCGGCAGCCTCTATCTGGGTAAAGAGGCCTTATTGCGTCTGCCCAATGAACGCGTGCCCGCGATCATTCAGTCGGCGCTGGTGCGTGATGACCGGGGTGTGGAGTCATTTGGCGTAGAACTGACTCGCGACACGAGTTATCACGACGGCCCACTCATTGATTCTGAAACCGAACGCCTGATTGGTTATATCGCCGCCCCACGGACCATTCCTGGCCAGGTGCAGTCGCCCCCGCGCGCCGTCGATGCACTGCAAATTACGACTTTGCTGGATAATTACCGGCTTCCGGAAGCGCTGAGCAACAGTGCCTTCAATCGCTACTGGTCTGATTCTGCCGACGGTCTGCGCCTGGCGGCAGAACGGGCGTATGCCGCCGGGAACTGGATGAAGGCCTATGATGCAGCCACCCGCCTGTACGGCAATACCAGTGATTTTACCGATCGGGACCAGCGGTTGCTGACAACAGCCGCCTATCGCCATGCACTGGCGCGTATCGACAATGGCGACACCGCCGTTGCCCTTGATATTGCCGCGGCGATGCGACCGAACTACCCGGACTCACAGCCCTGGTGCTTCGTCGACGCGCGTGCGCACGCGTATCACCGCGCCTGGCCTGACGCGCTACATCATCTGGGCTATTGCCTCGACCAGTCGTCACACCTGCTCAGCCAGGAATCACAGACACCCGGGCAGACCGAAGGCACCGGCGCATTGCTCACGCTTTACCGCGAGTGGGTAACGCACCTGGTCAGCGACCCGGAGCAGACGACCATGGACAAAGTGGCAGCGCTGCAAAATGCTCTTGATCGCGAGCCTGACGCACACCTGTATCGC
>JABDLQ010000246.1 GCA_013002925.1 Gammaproteobacteria bacterium
TTGTGGTAGCTTGGATTTGCTGCGGTGCCTTCCTTGTAGCTCCAGTGGGCCGCGACACCGAGTTCTGCATGCTGATGCATCTCGTGCGTGCGGATCTGAATCTCCACCGTCTTGTGCTCAGGACCAATGACGGCGGTGTGCAGAGACTGGTAGTTATTTTCTTTAGGTGTGGCAATGTAATCGTCGAATTCTCCGGCAAGATACGGCCAGTTGCCGTGCACGATGCCCAGCACCGTGTAACAGTCTGCGACGGAATCCAGCAGCACACGCACGGCACGAACGTCGAACACCTGCTGAAAATCCAGCCCCTTGAGCTGCATTTTTCTCCAGATGCTGTAGATGTGCTTGGGGCGGCCCTGCACAGTCGCAGTGATTCCCGCGGCAGCGACCTGCGCCTCGATCCCGGCGATAACGTCGGCGATATACGCTTCCCGGTCGGTGCGCCGCTCATCCAGCCAGCGGGCAATTTTTTGATAGTCGTCCGGCTGCAAAAATCGAAATGCGAGGTCTTCCAGTTCCCACTTGATCTGCCAGATGCCCAGACGGCTGGCCAGTGGTGCAAAGATTTCCCGTGTTTCCAGTGCAATTTGTCGGCGTTCGTCGGCGCTGGCTGATTTGGCCCGGCGCAGGCGATGGAGCTGGTCGGCCAGTCGCACCAGGACCAGACGCACATCTTCGGCAATCGCCAGCAGCATTTTTCGTAAAGCATCTATCTGTCGTCCATCCAGGCCGGCATCCGGGTTCCAGTTTTGCGGAAAGCCAAAGTCCGATAATTTGACTATTTCACGCACCAGCGCATTGAGTTCTCCACCGAAGTTTTTCTGAACCTGCGTGCGGCTGATGGCGCCGCATTTGACCAGCGGGTACAGCAAGGTGCCGGCAAGCATCGCTTCGTCCATGCCAAAATCCTTGACGATGGCGGCGATTTCCTGACCCTGCTTGCGGGCGGCTTCGTAAAGCGGATTGTCGGCGATATGTGCATCGATGAGCTGCTCGACACGCGCAGTCAGCGACGCGCTATGCGCATCGGCGTGTTTTGCTGCAACAATAGCGGGGTCGTGAAGACCACCCGGGTCATTATTGTCTGCTGGCTGATCAGTTGTGTTCAAAGCTACTCCCGGACGCGTCACAGGTGTTAATCCAGATCGGATGCAATGATACGCGGTTTCTGTGGTCAGATGATGCACATAATCAGTGCTTTACTGACAGGTAATGCGTAAAATACGGTCAATCGTAACGGAGGGGGAAGTATGGGCCACATCCAGAGGTTCCGGCACGCAATGCCGGGGGCTATTTTATCATTGCTTTTGGCAAGCGTGCTGGCACCGTCGGCGCACGCTCAAAATGACGCGCTCAGTCTTGATTTAAATGCGGACGCGGCACGGCTGGCGTGGGCGCACTTGATCCCGGAACGGCAAATCCGGGTCGACGCTTCCTGGTTGCATCATCAGGATCACGGCAATGTTGCCAGCGCCGGGTTTCATATTACCGGAAATGCTGCGACAGCCGAGCGGCCCATCAACGCCGGGCTCGGCGGCAGGGTGCTGTGGGCCGCCACCGAACAGCAAAATAACATCCCGCCCATGTTGATCATGACGCCCGGCGCCCTGGTCATTGCGCCGGTTCCCGACGAGGACGGTGCGGGTCTGGCTGTCGGCGGCTTTTTTGATGCCAAGATCCCGAATTACGATCGCATCGGATTTGGCGGCCACCTGTATTTTGCTCCCGATATACTCGCGTTTGGTGACCTTGAGCAATATACGGAATTGTGGCTGTACGGCAGCTACAGTCTGCTGCGCCAGGGTGACATTTACCTGGGTGTGCGCAATGTGAAAGGCGATTTCAAGCGGGCAAGCGATTTTAATTTTGATACCGGCGTGCATGTCGGTTTCACATTAAAGTTTTAACGTAAACTATTGACAAAGAATTAGTTTGTAACAGGAATCAGGGACGCATGGCAGGTCACAGTAAATGGGCAAATATCCAGCATCGCAAAGGTGCCCAGGATAAAAAACGAGGCAAATTATTTACCAAGGTGATTCGCGAAATCACCGTGGCGGCACGCATGGGCGGGGCGGATACCGATGCCAATCCACGTCTGCGCCTGGCAATCGACAAAGCGAAGGCCGTATCGATGCCCAAAGATAATATTGAGCGGGCAATAAAAAAGGCAACAGGGGATCTGGACGGCGTCAATTACGAAGAAGTCCGCTACGAAGGCTACGGCCCGGGTGGAGCAGCGGTGATGGTCGATTGTATGACGGATAACCGTAATCGCACGGTGGCCGAAGTGCGCCACGCTTTTAGCAAAGCCGGTGGTAATCTGGGGTCCGATGGTTCGGTTGCCTACCTGTTTAATAAAGTCGGCCTGATTTCATTGCCCGGTGGCCTTGAAGAAGACGCGGTCATGGAAGCGGCGCTGGAAGTGGGTGCGGAAGATGTCATCAACAACAGCGATGGCAGTCTCGATGTGGTAACTGACCCTGCCGGATTTGAAACGGTGCGGGACGCGCTGGTTGATGCCGGGTTTGAGCCCGAGCAGGCCGAAGTGACGATGCAGGCGACCACCTCTGCGGACCTTTCCGTCAAAGAGGCGTCCACCATCATGAATTTACTGGAGCGACTCGAAGATCTGGACGATGTGCAGCAGGTATATTCCAACGCGGAAATTTCCGATGAGATTCTGGCGCAACTGCAAGACGACTGAGACCGAATGCCAGCGCAGCAATGGCGTCGGCAAACCGGGCATGGTTTGACTCATACCATACGCATACTGGGAATAGACCCGGGTTCGCGCGTTACCGGCTATGGCGTGATTGATGTGCGCGGACGGGACATCAGCTACGTTGCCAGCGGCTGTATTCGCACGGCCACGCGTTCACATATCGAACGGCTCGATGTCATTGGTCAGGGCATCCGCGATGTACTTGATCGATACGCGCCGCACGAAGCGGCTGTTGAGCGAGTGTTTGTCAGCAAAAATGCAGACAGTGCGCTAAAACTGGGTCAGGCGCGGGCAGCAGCGATTTGCCGCATTCTGGACTTCATTCGTTATGACACGATTTTTGAATACACCCCGCGTGCGATAAAGCAGGCAGCGGTCGGTTATGGTGCGGCTGACAAAGTGCAGATTCAGCATATGATCAAACACCTGCTGCAATTACGCGGAGACCTGTCGTCAGACGCAGCGGATGCGCTGGCAGTGGCGGTGTGTCATGCAAATTCGAGGAACCTCAGCAACCGCCTGGTACGGGCGGTGGATAACGCGCGATGATTGGCTATCTCAAGGGCACACTGATTGCCAAGCATCCGCCGGAGTTGTTATTGGACGTTGGTGGGGTTGGTTATGAGGTCCAGGCCCCGATGTCTACTTTTTACAATTTGCCGGAGCCAGGCCAGAGCGTGGCCCTTTTCACCCATTTGGCGGTGAGCGATACCGCGCACAATTTATTCGGTTTTATGCAGGTTGAGGATCGCACCCTGTTTCGGGCGCTTATTAAAGTGTCGGGCGTGGGGCCAAAGCTGGCGCTGACGATACTGTCCGGCATTACCACCGCCGAGTTTGCCCAGGCGATTGCCGGGAGCGATACCGCAATGCTGGTGCGCTTGCCCGGAATCGGAAAAAAGACCGCCCAGCGTTTGATCATTGACATGAAAGACCCGCTCGACAAACTGGACCTGATTGCGCTGAACTCCGGTACACCCGGCAGCAACGGGCTGGCCGGTCGCGAAGCATTCAGTGCGTTGCAGGCGTTGGGCTACAAGGATGCCGAGATACGGCGCATGCTCAAAGACCTCGATACCGATACCTGCTCGACCGAAGAGCTGATACGCCAGGCGCTCAAAGGCAGCGCGCAGTGAGGCAGGCAGCCATGAGCACACCATTTTTTAATGAGGGTCAGTAATATGCTGGAACAGGATCGCCTGGTCAGTGGCGCGGCAAGCGACGGCGAAGATAGCATTGAACGTGCCATACGGCCGCGCAGTTTTGATGAGTACATTGGTCAGAGTCGGGTTAAACGGCAGATGCGTGTGTTTATCGAGGCTGCCCGCAATCGGCGCGAAGCCCTGGACCACATGCTGATTTTCGGTCCGCCCGGCCTGGGTAAGACGACGCTTGCACATATCGTTGCACATGAGATGGGGGCAAATTTGCGGCAAACGTCCGGGCCGGTGCTCGAAAAAGCCGGGGATCTGGCCGCACTGTTGACCAACCTGGAAGCGGGTGATGTGTTGTTTATTGACGAAATCCATCGCATGAGCCCGGTAATCGAAGAAGTGCTGTATCCGGCTATGGAAGACTTCCAGCTGGATATCATGATTGGAGAAGGACCGGCGGCCCGCTCGATAAAAATAGACCTGCCACCCTTTTGCCTGGTTGGGGCCACCACCAGAGCGGGCCTGTTGACGTCGCCTCTGCGTGATCGCTTTGGCATTGTTCAGCGCCTTGAGTTTTACAATGTTGAGGAACTCAAGCGCATCGTGTTGCGATCAGCCCATATTTTAAATCTACCCATTGACGATGATGGTGCGGGAGCCGTGGCGGCACGTTCACGCGGGACACCGCGGGTCGCGAATCGCCTGTTGCGCCGGGTGCGGGATTTTGCCGAAGTCAAAGCAGACGGACGGGTAACACGGGAGGTCGCGGATGCCGGGCTCAATATGCTGGAGGTCGATCCGGAAGGCTTTGACGTGATGGATCAAAAGCTGTTGCGCACGATCATCGATAAATTCGGTGGTGGTCCGGTCGGTGTCGAGAGTCCTGCCGCGGCTATCGGCGACGAGCGCGGTACGGTCGAGGATGTCATCGAACCTTTTTTGATACAGCAGGGGTTTTTGATGCGCACGGCGCGCGGACGGGTGGCGACGGCGCGTGCCTACCAGCATTTTGGGCTGGAGCCGAAAAGTCAGGAGCCGTCCACCGTGTCGCTGTTTGACAATTTGCCTGACGACGCATAAGTCGTAATACATCGTTCCTTTAGCTAGAATATTGATTATAAATATCTGATAAGATATTGATATATGAATATATATAAACTAAAAGTATTCTTCGAAGATACGGATGCGGCGCAGGTTGTCTACCACGCCAACTATCTGAAGTTCTGCGATCGGGCGCGCACCGAATGGATGCGCTCCATGGGAGTGTCATTTGTAAATTTGCTGGAGCAGGAGCAAAGCACGTTTGTTGTTGTCGATATAAACATGAAATTTCGTGGCCCTGCGCGTCTTGGAGACAGGCTTGAAGTACACTCCACGATCGTCAGCGTCGGCGCCGCGGAGTTGACCTTTGACCAGCGCGTGCAACTGGCTGAGGACTGTACATCGTTATGTGACGTCAAAGTGCGCTGCGCGTATGTGCGCAGCCCGTCGTGCCGGCCGACCCGGCTGCCGGTCACGCTACGCTCCCGATTTAAACAAGAGGTTGGTAACGCATGAATGAATCTTCGATATTGACGCTGGTCATGGAGGCAAGCTGGGTCGTCAAGTTTGTTCTGTTACTGCTGTTACTCGCCTCGGTCGCATCCTGGGCGATCATTTTGCAAAAAAGCCGGGTGCTGCGAAACGCCCGGGAGATCTCTGATGATTTTGAGACCACGTTCTGGTCCGGAAGTGACCTGACAACGCTTCATCAGCGGATCACCGGTCTGACCCGCAGCACTCAGGCAATGGAGTCGATTTTCAAGGCCGGATTTGGTGAATTCACGCGCTTGCGCGGTGAAGCCGGTGTGACTCCCGTGCAGATCGTGGAAGGCAGTCAGCGCGCCATGCGTGTGTCGCAGGCCAAGGAAATAGATCGCCTTGAGCATAACCTGGCCACGCTGGCGACGGTGGGCTCGACCAGTCCGTACGTCGGATTGTTTGGCACGGTGTGGGGCATTATGAATGCCTTTCAGGGTCTGGGGTCGATCAAAAATCCAACGCTGCAACTGGTGGCACCGGGTATTTCGGAGGCCCTGGTTGCCACCGCGATGGGCTTGTTTGCAGCGATTCCGGCAGTCATAGCCTACAACCGCTATGCCGATCAGGTGGATCGACTCGAAAGCCGTTTTGATACGTTCATGGAAGAGTTTTCCAGTATTTTGCAACGTTACTCAAAGATGCCCCGGGGTACTCAAGGCACCGGGCAAAGTCAAAGCAAAGGCCAGAGCAATGGCTAGAGTCAGCAAACGCCGGGTCATGAGCGATATCAATGTGGTGCCGTATATCGATGTGATGCTGGTGCTGCTCATCATTTTTATGGTGACCGCACCATTGCTTACGCAGGGCATCGAAGTCGAGCTTCCGGCAGCCGATGCTGCGCCAATTGATGAAGCACTATTGCAGGACAAAGATCCCCTGATTCTGACAGTGAATGCTGCCGGCGACTATTTTTTGAGTATCGGAGCCGACGAAGAACTATCAATTTCGGAAGCTGAAGTGATCCGCCGGGCGCAAGTTGCCATACGGGCG
>JABDLQ010000252.1 GCA_013002925.1 Gammaproteobacteria bacterium
TTGCAGGCAGTGCACAAGCCGTAACCGAAGTGGGTGCCAAAGCAGTACCTGCACCACAGGTTTTCGGATGGCTTGAGGAAGTCATGCTGGATCCTGACCGCCGGTGGAAACTTGTTGCCAAACTGGATACCGGGGCGGATACTTCCTCCCTGGATGCACGGGATATCCGCCGCGTCAGGGTGGGTAACAAGCGCTATGTGCGTTTTACTGTGACAGATCCTGAAACCGGCGAGCCAGTATCCTTACGCCGCCCGTATGTACGTACCGTCAGGATTCGCCAACATGATGGTGATCACGAACGCCGCAGAGTGGTTCTAATGGCTGTATGTCTTGGCGAGAAGGAGCGCACGATTGAAGTGACACTGACAAACCGCGCCCACTTCGATTATTCAATGCTACTTGGGCGCAGCGCTCTGTCCGGCATCGCGGTTGTCGATCCGCAACTTGCGCGCACTACTGCACCAACCTGTTGGGCAAGCATCACTGGTGAGACCAACGAGACCGCCTCTGACATTGCGCCAGTTGTCACGCAATAAGATGTTGTTGGTCAACTAGATGAAACACCGCAGCCACACTTCTGTTCTTGCGCTGATAGTGATCGCTGCAGGCCTGAGCCTGTTTACATACAAATTTATGCGCCTCGGACTACCGCTGTCTCCGGACCTTGATGCAAACATATGGACGATCGAAGCCAGGATCAGTTTTAACGGCAATGGCGGACCTGTGAAGGCCACGCTGCGCATTCCCAGCGAGCCGCCGGGTTACGGGGTTCTCAATGAAAACTTTGTCTCGCGTGGCTTTGGCCTGACCACGGGCGAATCCGATGTTAAACGCGAGGCGGTCTGGGCAAAGCGGCGGGTGACGGGACCGCACGCACTGTATTATCGCCTGGCGGTTTTTCAGGAACCTGCGGCGGCCGACCAACGAACAGCGCCACCTTTCCCCACCCCACCCGTGCTTGAGGAACCCTTTGCAACCGCCTTCGAGGAACTTGTCGCTGATGCACGTGCACAATCAGCAGACATTGCCTCGTTTGCTGCGCAGATGTTGCGCCGGCTCAATAATCCGGCGCCCGATGAGCATGTTTCTTTGTTTCTGTCACAACGCGATAACCCCCTCAAGACTGCGCAGGTTGCAAAAACCCTGCTGGCCGGTGCGCGCATACCCACCCGGATTGCCCATGGCATCGAACTGCGTGGTGAACCGCGCTCTGCGTCCATACAAGCCTGGCTGGAAGTTTATAATGGCGATCGCTGGTTGTACTTCGATCCGTTGACTGCCAATCAATTTGCAGCCGGTGACCTGCTGACCTGGTACTACGGCGACAGTGCGCTGGTGAGCGTAACAAACGCACGCAGGGTCGAAACTGATTTCTACATTCAGAGAAATATAGTCGACAGCATGGCCGTTGCCGAGCGTCGGGCATCGGCACTTGGTTCACACGCCATGGAGTTTTCACTGTTTAATTTGCCAGTACGCACGCAAGCCGTGTACGCAGTGTTGCTGCTCATCCCGCTGGGAGGCATCGTGATGGTGCTGATGAGAAACATTATCGGCGTGCCAACATTTGGGATGTTCACACCCATACTGATCGCGTTGGCATTTCGTGAAACACGTTTGCTATATGGACTGATCCTGTTTTCCCTGGTTGTTGCGCTTGGCCTGGCTGTCAGGTTTTATCTGGAAAAACTGCACCTCCTGTTGGCACCGCGTTTGGCGGCCGTACTCACCGTCGTTGTCATTCTGATGCTGATGATCAGCATACTGAGTCACCGCCTGGACCTGGAAACCGGCCTGTCGATTGCATTGTTTCCAATGGTCATCCTGACCATGGTGATCGAGCGCATGTCGATTGTCTGGGAGGAGCGAGGTCCGGCAACGGCCGTCAAAGAAGGCGTTGGGAGCCTGCTGGTTGCGATGGTTGCCTACTTTGTGATGAGCATTGATCAGCTCGAGCACCTGTTGTTCGTGTTTCCGGAGCTCTTAATGGTGCTGCTGGGTATTTGCCTGCTGCTCGGTCAGTATACCGGCTACAGACTCACAGAACTGGCGCGCTTTAGCGCTTTATCAAAGAGTAAATCTTCTTGATGTTCGGGTGTACGGTGACATGAGATTAGTCAGCCCACAGTCTCTGCGCAGAGCCGGCGTGGTAGGCATCAATCAGCGCAACGCCCATTATATTTCGCGCGCCAATCAGCGCCACTTGTATCCGCTGGTAGACAATAAATTGTTGACCAAACAACTGGCGCTCGATGCCGGCATCGCCGTGCCCGAGCTGTTTGCCACTATCGAGAATCAGGGCGACGTCAGGCGCTTGCGTGACATCATCGGACCGCACCAGCAATTTGTGATGAAACCGGCACACGGCAGCGGCGGCGACGGCATCATGGTCATCGGCGCGGTAACCGAGAAGGGTCTGCGCCGTCATGATGGTACGTTTTTAAGTTATTCAGACGCCCAATATTATGCGTCGACTACGCTTAGCGGGCAATACAGTCTGGCGGGGCTTCCTGACAAGCTAATGATTGAGTATCGCGTGCTGTTCGACCCTTTGTTTGAAAAGATTGCCTTCCAGGGTATACCGGATATACGCGTCATTGTTTTCTATGGCTACCCGGTAATGGCGATGGTGCGTCTGCCAACCCGGGCTTCGGACGGAAAAGCCAATCTTCATCAGGGCGCAATCGGTGTGGGCATTGATCTTGCCACCGGCATCACCAGTACAGCGGTTAGCGGTAATGAAATCGTTGCTGAGCACCCCGACACCGGGCACACAATCGCCGGGCTTGAAATTCCCGACTGGAGCGCCATATTGCAACTTGCCGCAAGATGCTATGAAATCACCAACCTCGGTTACCTGGGTGTCGACATTGTGCTCGATAAATCTCGCGGCCCTCTGATTCTCGAACTTAACGCCAGGCCTGGCCTGAACATCCAGATTGCCAATTCATGTGGCCTGGGCAAAAGACTCGATGCAATTGAGCAACTCGATCACGCTCCGGCCGACTTCCAGGAACGGGTCTATTGGTCACGCAGGCATCTGACGTTCGGTGTCTGACGTTCGGTATTTGCCGGGCCAATATTTGGCGTTCGGTGTCTGCCGTTCGGTATTTACCGGGTCGGTATCTGGCGTCTGGTGTCTGACGTTCGGTATCTGACGTCTGGTATCTGACGCTCGGTATCTGCCGGATCGGTATCTGAC
>JABDLQ010000279.1 GCA_013002925.1 Gammaproteobacteria bacterium
CTCCAGAGCGCAGCTCTTGAAAACGGAAACAACAGACTATGATGAACTCGCCATACAAGGTTGCGGTTGTAGGATGCGGTGCAGTTGCCAATATGCATGCCCGCCACCTCGCTACTGAACCGCATGCTACTTTGGTTGCCGTGGTTGACACCAACCGTAAGCGGGCCGAAGAATTTGCGGCCAATTGGAACGTAGCTAACGTTTACGAAGATTTGGAAGAAGCGATAAAAGCTGCGGACGTGAACGCGGTACAAATTGCCACTCCGCCATCCAGTCATGCTTCTCTGGTGGCGTGTGCAATTCGCAACAATTGCCATGTGCTGGTCGAAAAACCATTGGCGTTGGCCCATTCCGAAGTGCAGGAACTCTATGATCTGGCGGACCGTCACTCAGTTTGCCTGGCGCCGGATTTTATCCTGTTGAAGAGTTCGGAGATGCTCCAGGCTGAAAAGTGGATCGCCGAGGGCAAAATTGGTGATCTGGTTTCTGTGGATGCAATATTTAATTACACCTGCGACTGGAATTATGTAGCGGAAGTTAACGGTGTCCCCTGGCAGTTTAATCTGCCCGGTGGTTTTCTTCATAATTACATCAGTCACCCGCTCTATATGATGCTTGCATTGATCGGTAACGTCAGTGGCCTGAAGGACATTGTGAATCGCTCGACCGGCCAGTTACCCCAGGGTCTGACCGATCACATGGAAATGCTGTTAGAGGGCGACAAAGCAACCGGCATGCTGCGCCTGTCATTTGCAACAACCCACGCGTCAAACATCCTGAACATTTACGGGACGACAGGAACGATCCGGCTGGACTTTGTGTCGTTTACGGCAATGCTTGAAAAGAAAGGCCGGTTGCCGGGGGCCATTGATCGCATGGTGAGTCCGGCCACACGCGGCCTTGGCTATGTGTGGCAGGTGGGGCGCAATTTTGTAAGATTTGCGTTTAAAAAGCTGGTGCCGTACGAAGGTCTGAAAAACCTGATGAGTGAATTTTACGCGGGCTTGCCGGAGGGCAAGTCGCCGATTACTCCTGAGCTTGCGCTCAATGTGGCTCAAATCGAAGATGAAATCGTTGCATCATCGGGGCACTGGCAGTTGGATTTGCGTCGTCGCACATTCGGCGAGGATGACGGGCATAGTGAAAAGCCGCTGCTCGCGGTGACCGGCGCCACGGGCTATCTTGGCAGGCATGTTGTCAAGGCCTTGCATGAGCAGGGATATCGTATTCGCTGTCTGATTCGCTACTGCTCGGACATAGAGGCAATCAGCAACTATGTGGATGAGGTTATTTACGGTGATGCGCGTGATTTCGAATCGGTGCGCGAGCTGTGCGAGGGGGCGGAATCCATTGTACATCTGGCCGCGGGCACGGGCGGCAGTAAGGAGTTCGTCGTCTCCAGTTGCGAGGACAGCACCGCGAATGTCATCAAGGTAGCCGATGAGCTGGATTTGAAAAGAAACGTCATTATCAGTTCATTTGCAGTGTTTGATCACGCAACAGGTGCTACGGAATTGACAGACAATGCGGCACTGGAACCCGAACCGCAGTCAAGAAATGCGTATTCGGAAGGCAAATTGCTGGCTGAAAAGATGATCGTCTCTGCAAACAAAAACACACCCCGTTGGGTGGTATTGCGCCCGTCGTGTATTTTTGGCGGAGGTAAAGACACGGTTACAAGCTTTGGTATGCGTAAGGGTTCAACGGTGTTTTTGCTGGGCGGCAAAGACAATGCAGTGCGCGGGGTGGATGTCGCTGATGTGGTCCAGGCCATCATGCTGACCTTGAAAGAGCAGCGTATTCCCATGGGTGAAGTGTTGAATCTGAGCCACCCGGATGTGGTTTCATTTGAGCGCCTGGCCAACATATTCCGGGACGAGCTGGGAGTCAGGGTTGTCTGTATGAACAAGACGGTCGGCAAGATGCTGGGCGTGGCAACACGGGTGGCGTACAAGTTGATCCGCCGGGGACCAAATTATTCACCGCGTCAGGTCGAATATATATTCGCCGGGCACAAAGCCCGTGCCGATCGTGCGCTGGAACTCGGTTGGCAACCCGACAGCAATCTGGAAGAGCAGCTGCGCAAATCGCTGCAGTAGAGTCCGCCGATAATTTGCGGTCCGCACGTGCACTGGACCCAGCCAGGTGCCGGGCTCTGCCTGGCTCCCGCACTCAAGTAGTGTAGGATTACTTTCCGACGGTGTTGTGGCTTCATAACGAGACTAATGCAATAAATCGTCGGCGCAATTGCCGACTTTGACAAAAGGACAATCGCCAACAGGAATTTACTACTATGTGCCGTTTTGTTGCCTACAAAGGCCATGATATTTTTTTGGCAGACTTGCTGAATCGTTCGTCACAGTCGCTGATTCGCCAAAGTTTCAAGGCCACGAAGCGAGCCGAACCATTGAATGGAGACGGGTTCGGTGTCGGCTGGTATGCGCACGAAGTGGATCCGGTGCCTTGTGTGTTCACCAGCATGCAGCCTGCCTGGGCCAATCGTAACCTGAAGCGATTGTCCGATAAAATTCACTCGACGTGTGTGTTTGCTCATGTCCGCGCCGCATCAGAAGGATCACTGGTCACAGAACTCAATTGCCATCCGTTTCAGCACAAAGAATTTCTCTGGATGCACAATGGGTTTATCGCAGATTTTGCCAAAATCAAGCGCAAGTTGCGTAATAAGCTGATTGATGAGCTCTATCTCGACATTGATGGTACGACCGACTCTGAACATGCATTCGCGTTGTTCCTCAACTACCTTCATCGTTACCGCGACAACTACAATCTGGACCGCCTTGCAGCAGTGCTCGCCAAGACGATTAAGAAAATCGTGCAATGGAGCCCGGGAGAGCAGCAGGGTCTGGCATCGCATTGCAACTTTGCCGTGACGGACGGGCACAGCATCGTGGCCAGCCGCTATGCCAGTGGGGAAAGCGAAGAACCGCAATCTCTCTACCTGGCAAGAGGGACGCGTTTTGAAGTGCGCGACGGTCAGTATCGAATGATAAAACGCAAAGGGCGCGTAGAAGCGATCATCATTGCGTCTGAACCGCTAACGGCAGCAGAGGAAGATTGGGAGCCTGTGCCGCGCAATCATATTGTCACTGTGTCCCCTGAAATGCATGTGAAAATGAAACCGATATAGGAGCCGGCACAGGCTGAGGGTCTCGTAAGGCGGTTTTCACAGCGATCGGTTTTATTGACCGTCATGATCTGTTTTATCTATCGACAACGCTTAAGTTATACGATTTAATGAATAACTGGAACATTATGTTTAAAGCCTGAAGGGGAAGAACGATGTTTAAAGACCGCGCACATTTACCAGCAGCACTGGCGATCGCTTTGTCACTGCTGCTACCAGCCAACCTGGCCTTTGCCGCCGGAGAACCAAAGTCCAATCAATTCTGGTGGCCTGAACAGCTTAACCTCAGCCCGTTACGTCAGCATGGGGCAGCGTCCAACCCGATGGGTGATGATTTCAACTACGCCGAAGAGTTCAAGAGTGTAGATCTCGATGCTCTAAAAGCCGACATCGAGGCGTTGATGAAGACTTCGCAGGAGTGGTGGCCTGCAGATTACGGTCACTACGGACCGTTTTTTATACGCATGGCATGGCACAGTGCGGGCACCTACCGCGTGGCGGACGGTCGTGGTGGCGCTGGCGGTGGCCAGCAACGCTTTGAGCCGCTCAACAGTTGGCCGGACAATGCCAATCTCGACAAGGCGCGGCGTTTGCTGTGGCCGATCAAACAGAAATACGGCCGCAAAGTTTCCTGGGCCGATCTCATGGTTCTGACTGGAAATGTTGCGCTCGAATCCATGGGATTCAAGACGTTCGGGTTTGCCGGTGGTCGCGAAGACGACTGGGAGCCTGACCTGGTTTACTGGGGTCCGGAGAACGAGTTTCTGGCGGACGCGCGCTACAAAGGTGACCGCCAGTTGGAAAAACCGCTCGGTGCTGTGCAGATGGGATTGATTTACGTGAACCCGGAGGGGCCAAACGGTAATCCCGATCCGATGGCGGCTGCACGCGACATTCGTGAGACGTTTGGTCGCATGGCAATGAACGATGAAGAAACGGTGGCATTAATTGCCGGCGGGCATACCTTTGGTAAAGCCCACGGAGCTGCTGCTCCATCGGATTGCGTGGGCCCTGAGCCGGCTGCCGCAGATATCGAAGAACAGGGATTTGGCTGGACCAGCAAGTGTGGCAAAGGTAACGCCGAAGACACTATCACCAGTGGTCTGGAAGGCGCCTGGTCTGCCAACCCGATCGCCTGGAGTTCGCAGTACCTCGACAACCTGTTTGCGTTTGAGTGGGTGCAAACGAAGAGCCCGGCCGGCGCAATCCAGTGGATTCCGGCCGACGGTGCGGCATCCAGCCTGGTACCGGATGCCCATGATCCGTCCAGGCGCCACGCGCCGATCATGTTTACTACCGACCTGTCGCTGAAGTTCGACCCCAGCTATCGCGAGATTTCCCTGCGCTTCCAGAAAGACCCGGAAGCGTTTCGCCTGGCATTCGCCAAGGCCTGGTTCAAGCTGACGCATCGGGACATGGGACCGCGCGCACGCTACGTGGGCAACGAGGTGCCCGCCGAAGAATTGCTGTGGCAAGACCCGGTACCGGCTGTGGACCACGATCTGGTTAACGCCCGGGACATGGCGCGCTTGAAGAAAGACATCCTCGCCTCCGGCCTGAGCGTGCCGGCACTGGTGCGGACCGCCTGGGCATCGGCGGCGAGCTTCCGTGGCACCGACATGCGCGGCGGCGCGAACGGCGCGC
>JABDLQ010000320.1 GCA_013002925.1 Gammaproteobacteria bacterium
GCACCATGTCGCGGTCTTTCGCCACAACCTCGTCCTTAAACCGCCGCCCGATCAATCGCTTGACGGCAAACAGCGTGTTTTCCGGATTGGTCACCGCCTGTCGCTTGGCCGGTTGTCCCACCAGTACTTCGTTGTCTTTGGTGAACGCCACGACAGATGGTGTCGTGCGATCGCCTTCACTGTTTTCTATGACTTTTGGCTGGTCGCCATCCATTACTGCTACGCAGGAATTGGTGGTGCCCAGATCAATTCCGATAATCCTACCCATTACTCATACTCCAAGATATCAAAAGGTTGTCTCAATAATTGGGACGAACCCGGCCACTTACAAGGTCAAATGGCCGGAAGCTCCCGGGAATTTTTCAGCTGGCGCTGCGGGCCACAATGACTCGCGCTGCACGGAGTAATCGACCGTTGATCGCAAAACCCGGCTGGACCACGGTCACGACGCTGTCGGGCTCCGCATCCGGTGCTTCGATCACGGCCATCGCTTCATGTAATTCAGGATCAAAGCGCTCTCCCAACGGATTGATTTCAGTCACGCCATGCCGGCTCAATACCTGATCAAGGAGTTTGAGGGTCATCTCACCGCCTTCTTGCAGGGACTCCACCGTCCCGTTCTCTTTGGCGGCCTCCAGCCCGAGCGCCATGCTGTCGCGCACGCCCAGCACATCGCCGGCAAATTTTTCCAGACCAAACCGGTGGGCATGCTCCACATCACGGACAGCGCGCTTGCGTACATTTTCCAGTTCTGCCGCGGTGCGCAGGTAGCGCTGCCAATGCTCGTCGGCCTTGGCTTCCATTGCGGCCAGGGCTTCCGGTGATGCGTCTGCGTTCTGATTGTCGGACGTTGCCGTCGAATTGTCGTCAGCGGCTTCAGCGCTGACCTCCGGCCCATCAATATTTTGTTTATTTATCATATTCTTAATATATTCTCTTAAAGTAAAAAAAGAGGAGGTGCGGCGGAGCACCAAATTGCGAGTGTTTATGGAGGCAGCGACCTACGATTTCAAGGCCGAACTCAAAAATTTAGACGTAATATCAACAATAGGGATAACCCGCTCATACGCCATCCGGGTAGGTCCGATGACAGCGAGCACGCCAACCACCCCTTCGTCGTTGGAATAGGGTGCTGTCACTACCGAGCAGGCTTCGAGCAATTCATAACCACTCTCCTCCCCGATAAAGATCTTGACCCCCTGGGCGGACAGCGACTGATCCAGCAGATGTAACAGATCGCGCTGTTCGCTGAACGCCTCGAAAAGCGCCCGCAACCGTTCCATATCTGACAGCTCCTCGCATTCCATCAAATGCGTTTCACCGGCAACGACAATGTCATCATCGTGGGAAGATTCTTTTTCCAGCGCATTTTTTGCCAGCAATATGGCGTCCGCCATAAGTTGGTCCATATCGCCACGGGTCTTTTCAAGCTCACGAACGATTCTGCGTCGTACGGCCGCAATGTCAGAGCCGGCAAATTTTTCGTTGAGATAATTGGACGCCTGCCGCAGTTCGGACTCCGAAAACGCACGGTCCAGCTCCACGACCCGGTTCTCAACCTCCCGATTAACCACAAGAATAACCAGCACCTTGCGCTCGGACAGTGGCACAAACTCGATTCGGTTTAATGCCGCGTGCTCGGGATGCGGTACGGTCACCACCCCGGCCAGCCGGGTCAGCCCGGACAGCATCGTGGATGCCGTCTTGACCATGTCCATGGAAGACATGGCTTCGCGCGTTTCGGTGTCAAAATCTTTTTTGAGCCGGGCAATCTGGCCTTCCTGCAAAGGTTCAACCCGTAACAGGGTATCAACGAAACAGCGGTAGCCCAGATTAGTCGGGATGCGCCCCGCCGAGGTATGGGGCGCACGAATAAAGCCCATTTTCTCCAGTCGGGACATCACATTGCGGACAGTGGCCGAACTGGCGCTGAGGCCCGAGCGCTCCAGCAACGTGCGGGAACCGATCGGGTGGCCCTCGTGGATATATTGCTCCACCAAGGTTTTCAGCAACGCCTGCGCGCGCTCAGAGAGGTCCTGAAATTCCTGTCCGTCACTCATATACAACTGCACCCGCAATTAAAAAACTGCCGCCGGAATTCCAGTGACAGGCACACTCAACACTGTACCGGCCAGGCGGTGTCCAGACCGTTCTGGTTCGCACGCTAACAACCAATAGAAATCTCTGTCAAGAGGCGCTCGATGCCCAACTCAGGTTAACATGGCTTTAATCCGGGAGCGCGCATTGTTATCGTTCCCCTGTCACAGTCACAAAGACCCAAACCATGATGGATTTAACGTTCAGCACTGTCGCACTCCTTGCCCGGGATACGGATCCGGACGTGGAAGAAACAGTCGAGTTGCTGTCAGCTTTGCTACTGGGTCGGGGCTTACAGGTTCGGGTCACCGCCGAGACAGATTTTGCCGATCTGCCGGGCGTACAAAGTTATGCAGAGTCTGAGCTGACAGAACATTGCGACCTGGTGATTGCGATCGGCGGTGACGGCACCATGCTGCGCGCCGCAAAACTCATCAATCGGGCAAATTTGCCGTTGCTGGGAATCAATCGCGGGCGGCGCGGGTTTTTGGCCGATCTGTCGCCCGATGAGCTGGAACAAAAAATGTGCGACATCCTGGATGGTGAATATCTGCGCGAATCACGCATGATGTTGCAGGCGACACTGCATGGCAGCCGCCATTTGAAACAACAGGTACATGCGCTGAACGATGTGGTGATTCAGCGTGGTGCAACGGGCCAGATGCTGGATTTCGAAGTCAAGGTGGATGGCGCCTACGTCAACACGCACCGCGGTGATGGTTTGATCATCGCGACACCCACCGGTTCAACGGCCTACTCCCTGTCCAGCGGTGGACCGATCATGCAGCCGGGACTCAATGCGGTTGCCATGGTGCCGATTTGTCCCCACACGCTGTCGGATCGACCCGTGATTATCCCGGGTAACTCATGCATCGATATCACGATTCGCCATCGCTTCGAAGCTGACGCCTTCATTACTGTCGACGGCAATATGACCGATGACTTTAGCAACACCGATTCTCTGCAGGTGACCCAATCGATCCATCGTATGACCCTGTTGCACCCCGCCGATTACGACTATTTCGAAGTTCTGCGGTCAAAACTGAACTGGGGTCACTATGGACTGCCGGAAAAAGCCTGAATCTGCTATCAGCGAGTTGCCTTCTTATGCTGTGTGACCTTTACATCCGTGACTTTGTCATCGCCAGAAAACTGCATCTTGAGTTCACCTCCGGGCTCTCGGTTCTAACGGGCGAAACCGGGGCTGGCAAGTCGATCCTTGTGGGAGCACTGGGCCTGGTGCTGGGCGATCGTGCCGATTCGCAAACCGTCCGTACCGGGACCGACAAATCTGAAATCAGCGCCATTTTTGACATCAGCGCAAATACAACCGCACAAGCCTGGCTCGCGGCGCACGACCTCGACAGCGATGGCGAATGCGTCATCCGGCGTGTCGTGCTCGCCAGTGGCCGCTCCCGGGCCTTCATCAATGGCAAACCCGCAACTTTGCAGCAGCTTAAACAACTGGGTCACCAGCTTGTCGATATACACGGACAGCATGAACATCAGGCCATGATGCGTGGGGCGGTTCAGCGTCAGTGGCTCGATGCGTTTGCCGCTCATCCACAGCTTCTTGCCGAAGTCGCGCAGCACTTTGATTCGTGGGATGTGCTGCGCCGGAAATTTGCAGACTTCAAACAGACACTCAGCGAACGGTCGGCCCGAATTGACCTGCTGCGATTTCAAACCGAAGAAATCAGCAAACTCGCCATTGTTGAAGGTGAAGCTGCCAGCCTGAGCGCAGAACAATATCGCCTGAGTCATGTCGCGACACTGGCAGAATCCGGTGAAGCGGCCCTGCTGGACCTGATGGCCGATGACACCGGCACCCTGGCGTCGCTGGCCCGGGCGCGACGCGCGCTGGGACACATTACAAGCATCGATCCGGAACTGTCGGAATATGACGAATTGCTGGACGGCGCAGACATCCAGATTACCGAAGCCGTCTCGGGTTTGCAGCGTTATCTCAAGGCTCTCGACATGGACCCCGCACGCCGCGATTTTGTGGAACAACGTCTTGACAGCATTAGCGGGCTGGCAAAAAAACACCGGGTGGAGCCAGACGATCTGTTGCGGCACTGGCAAACAATGCAGGACGAGCTCATGACGCTCGATCGCGCCGAACAGACCCTGGAAGAAATGGAACAGGCGCTCGAGGACGCCGCATCAGCTTACCGGGCAAGTGCCACCAAACTGACCCGCGCCCGGCGCGCCGCAGCCAAAAAAATGTCCGGCGCCATCACCTCACTGGTGCGTGAACTGGGCATGCCGGAGAGCGAATTTGGCATCGAAATCACTCCGCTCGCAGACCGTGTCTGGCGACGTGAAGGAGCGGACCAGGT
>JABDLQ010000331.1 GCA_013002925.1 Gammaproteobacteria bacterium
AGTTTGCGGGCTCCAATGCAGGCCAAACAAAAAGTCCCCCATTGGAATCATTTGAAAAAAACGTATGGACTCAAAAAAAACAGACAGGAATATTCCAAAGGTCGTGAGTATGGCGATGGATGAACACGCAATCAGGATATAGCGAATCGCGCGTTCGACGTGATTGCGTGCACGAAACTGTGCATCGATTCGCCGATACGCCAGCAAGGACAGGGCTGCGGCAAGTATCAAAATCACGAGGGTTTGCAGTGATGCAGCGAGTGATGTCAGGCTTGTGTAGTGTGCAGCGGCCGTTTGAATGTCAGCTTCAGGAGTGTCGTTGTTGGTGATGCCGCCAGTGGCGATGTTAATAACGTCATTGACTACCAGTGCAAGGCGCGCGGCGCCAAGATCGTGATACTTCTGTGGCATATCGTTGGCAATGATCTGCGAGATCACCGCCGGCTGAGTCAGGTTCCAGACCAGCAACAACAAAAGTGCGGGTAGTGCGCACCACAACGCCGTGTAACTGCCATAGTAAGAAGGCAGTGAGTGTAGTTTGCGAATTTGGTCGTGGCCGCCGCACGCGCTGATAGCTTTGCGTTGTGCAAACACATAGCTGACGACGGTCAGGCCAAGAATCACAAAAAAAAGATTAGTCGCATTCACAAAAAACGCTGTTTCCTGTCATCGATAAAAAATGTAAATCAGAAAAAAACGGCGGTCCCTGAATGACCGCCGTTCAATCCGCCATGCTTCAGCAAGCTTCTGGCAGTAAACTAGTTTACCGCCAGTTTCAGCGCCAGTAATCCTTCCACGTTTGCGACTACTGCAGCTTTCTCTCCTTCTGGCAATGGAATCAACCCTTTATCCGTGAGGTAGCCGTCTTCACCAATGGCGTTGTCGCTGATAAATTCATTCAGATATTCCCGCAAACCCGGAATATTGCCGATATGCGCCTTTTTCGCGTAAAAGTACAGCGGTCGGGATACCGGATAATTGCCGTCAGCAATTTCATCAAATGTCGGGGCATGACCATCCACATAGGAGCCCTGTACGCTGTCCTGGTTTTGATCGAGAAAACTGAAGCCAAAAATGCCCAGTGCATCCGGGTTGGCGTTGAGTTTATTAACAATCAGGTTGTCGTTTTCGCCCGCCTCGATAAAGCTGCCATCCTCGCGAATCGTATGACATACGGCTTTGAACTGGTTCTTGTCTTTCTTTTTGATGTCGTTAATCCAGCCAAAGGCCTTGCATCCGCCTTCCATCGCGAGCTCGACAAATGCGTCCCGGGTGCCCGATGTCGGTGGAGGGCCAAGTACTTCGATCTTGCTGCCCGGCAATTCAGACCTGATATCTGACCAGTTTTTATAGGGGTTGTCGATCAGTGTCTCCGACCCGTCAGGGTTTGGTATCTGTTTGGCCAGCGCCAGAAAAATTTCCTTGCGAGTCAGCTTCATCAGCTGCGAGTTACGAGAGTTTGCGATGACGATGCCATCGTAGCCAATTTTGACTTCAATGATTTCGTCGATCCCGTTGCGGGCGCACAGATCGATTTCCGACGCCTTGATACGGCGGGACGAGTTTGTGATATCCGGATATTGCACTCCGACGCCAGCGCAGAACGCCTTCAGCCCACCGCCTGAACCGGTCGATTCGATGGTTGGAGTTTTGAATTTTGTGTTGTTGCCAAACGTCTCGGCAACCACAGTCGCAAACGGATAAACCGTGGAAGAGCCCACAATATTGATTTGGTCGCGGCTGGTTTGTGCCTGGACTGTCAGGCAGGTGCCCAGTGCAAAGGTCGCAAGGGCAATGCGCGTGTATCGAAATAATGATTTCACTGTTTTTCTCCGGTAGCAGAATATCTGTTGATGCGAACATCCTAGGAGACAATTGTTACCAGATTATTGCAGTTTTCAGGAAATCACAAAGCTCGTCGAGGCCGGCGGAGGAAATCAAAAAAGACATTGAAAACAATGGAGTACTGGGGCCTACTGAGTAGATAAAATATCGGGGTCTTCTGTGTGACGGATATCTTTGCCCAGTACCAGATAGATTACGTACTCACAGATGTTTTTCGCGTGATCGCCAATACGTTCCAGGGCCCGGGCAGCCCAGGTGATATTCATGACCCTTTTGATGCTGGCCGGGTCTTCCATCATGAACGTCAGGCACTGGCGATTGATTGCGTCATACTCCTCGTCGACACGTTCGTCCTCGAGAATGACCTGGCGCGCCTTTTCGACATCCAGTTCTGACAGCGTATTCAGGGTGTCCTCCAACATGCGCAGTACGTGCAGACCCAGATTTCTGAGCTCACGATAGTTGTCCTTGGGCTGTTCCATTGCAGCCAGTCGCGATGCCAGAAAACCGATTTTCTCAGCTTCGTCTCCAATGCGCTCCAGATCTGTGATGGTTTTGATGACGGCAACAATCAGCCGCAGGTCCATGGCAGCTGGTGCCCGGCGCACCAGAATATTGCTGCATTCTTCGTCAATTTTGACTTCCATGTCATTTACTTTGTAGTCATCATGAGCCACTTTGAGACCCAACTCACTATCGCCAGTTACCACTGCATCAATGGCTTTGCGCAGCTGCTCCTGAACCAGTCCGCCCATCAGCAACACATGATTACGCAGTTCGTTCAGTTCATCGTTATAGCGCCGCGAAATGTGGTGATCAAATTCCAGATTGTCCATAAGTTTTTCCTGCAAATATTAGCGAAGTGTATCACCACAAAGCTCACAGTTGCCAAAGCCGTCCTTTACAACGACACCCAAAAAACTTTATTTGTGCATCCCCGTAGAATCAGTTTTGGCAGATAAAAACGCACCACCGCGGTTATTTAAAATCCATGCTGACACGAAATTGCAGAATATCAGGGTCTTCACTGCCGTTAATTCCATTTTTAACATCAGCCATAATATAGTTGACCATGAAGCGCAGATACGGATTCACGTAATAATTTGCTGCAATGGTAATGTTGTCCTGTTCGCCACCGTTGGTATCAGTTAAATCCAGGCTGCTGTATCGCACCGCAAACTCCCAGGCATTTTCAACCTTGACGCGTTGAAATACTCCGTTTTTGTAGGCGCGGCTGCCAGCCTTTGGAAAGTAGCTCGCAAAGACATAGTAGCCGTCATATTCCAGGTCTGTCATTGCAGTTTCCACAGCAGCACGTATGTATTCCGCCTGTGCACTAAAGCGTCCAGCGACCCAGGCCGCTTCCACACCGGTTTTGGTGATATTGCTGACGTTTGTCAGGGTGCCGCTGTTCACAAGGCGTTGGCTGGTGACATGTGATTCAGGTCGCGCGCGGTAACGAAGGGTATCACTGCCGGCGTCAGTCGTTTGCGGCTCCTCAAAAGCCAGTGAGATTCCAAGGTGCAGGAATCCGTCGCTTATTTTCGGGGTCGTGGTAAAGCGCGCAGCGACTCCCAGCCCCTCATCTTCATTATTATCCTGGGCGGAATTGCCGTAGACGGACGCCGCAAAGGTGTTGATGCCGCGCACGGTCTGATAGCCCACTCCAATACGCCGGGATGTGGCAAATATATTGGGAAGCGCGCGCTCCATGAAAGTAATATATTTAGAGCTGGTTAATTCCTCGAGGCTGAACGGGGCCTTGAACTGCCCGATTTTCAGAGCACCACCTTGCAGTCCGGTGTACTGAACGAACACGTCCTTCATGTCCAGGTCACCATCTGCGAAGTCAAGTTGCAACTTGTAACCCCAGTCGTCGGCGATGTCGCCGGCGGCGAACAATCGAGCGCGCCGAAACTCCGTCCCACTGCCCAGGGCGGTAGTATCTTCATTGTAGAGGGCTCCATCGACTTGTATACGCCCCCCCAGGTTGACGGTCATTTCAGCCAGCGCTACAGAGCCGAAACTGATACCGATAACAGGGATCGACAAAGCTGCAAATATATTCCTCAGGGTTTTCATAATGTGTGCTCCGGGTTGTAGCTAATTGGCGGTCATCAAGTTCCGCTGAACCTGCGCCATTAAATGTCAATGATGTTACGAGATTGTGACAAATCCTGATCGCGGGAGATTTCACCGCCAGTGAAATCCCGTGGTCGTGGCGTGAAGTTTTATGTTTCGTGCCGTGATCCTTTGTTGAATCACGGCGCTAATGAGCGGCTGTCGAGGTAACGACGCCAGCGCTGGCAAATTGGCTGGAGGATGACAACTTTGCAATTTGTGGTGTCACGCTTGTAACCGGATCGTGGCGTCCCCCGATGGTGGCAAATCTGACCGCTTATGCAGCGCTGCCTGACACCATCAATGCTCAGTGTTCCGCGTCGGAGTCTGACAAACCCTCGCATAATCGATGTGGGGGGAACGTGCAGGTAAATACACTACCTTTGCCGAATTCGCTGCTGATGGACAAGCTTGACTCATGGCGGGCAAGAGCGTGCTTGACAATAGCCAGTCCCAGGCCGGTACCAAACTGATGGCGGGCCTTGCCGGCCTCTGTGCGGTAGAAGCGCTCGGTAATACGCGTAAGCTCCGCCTCGTCAATGCCGATACCGGTGTCGCTGACGCGTAGTTCACCGCCTGCCGGGCTGGTCGACCAGCGTACTTGCACACTGCCGGCTGCGGCAGTAAAGCGCAGTGCATTCGAGACCAGGTTGGATACGATTGAGTGAAACTCAGATGTGGAGCCATAGATGCCGGTATCACTTGTCACTTCGATCCGGAAGTCCTGTGGACAGTGGGGTGACGCTTGCGCTTCGCGATGCACACCCTCCAGTACAGTTGCCACGTTGACCGGTGTATCTACAGGCGCAAGGCCCCCGCTTTCGAGCACATTGAGCTCCATCAGGTCGCTGATGAGTTCCTGCATGCGATTGACCTGCTCATTCATGACATCGACTGGTTGGCGCAGATCGCCCGGTAGTGTTTCATCATCCACTAAGGAATCGAGGTAACCTTTGAGGACGGTGACGGGAGTGCGCAGTTCGTGCGAGGCATTGGCCACAAAATCAATGCGCATTTTCTGCGCCTGGACCTGTTCGGAAATATCCAGTAGCTGCAGTAGCAGATGATCTTTATCGCAGTGAGACAAGCGGCAGCGAAGAGTAAGATCCGGCGCCCTTGGCGTGGTTATAACAACATTATTGCGGTCGTTGGCGTTGTGCAAAAAAGACTGCAATTGGGGTTGCCGCAAATAATTGCTGATCAGCCCGGTGAGATGGCTTTTGTCTATCGCCAAAATGTCGGCAGCCCGCTGATTGCAGGCCTGGATCTCGAATTCTGAATTGAGTACAAAAGCGGCATCGGGCAGCGAATCGACAAAAGTTTGCCAGATTGCACCAAATTTTTCCGAGCGTTCTTTGTGTGCAGCACTCCGATTGCGAAAATGCTGAATGCGAGCAAAAATCTGCGGCCAGTCGCCGCTACCTGGTGGGATAGGGGGTGGTGGAGAAATCTGTAGCCAGTGCTGCAAAAACGTACGATAAGCAACATGCCAGGTGAGGGCACCGATGAGGGCTGCACTGATGCCGATCCAGGGGGCCTGGTTCAACGCGCCGATCAAATAACCGATGCCCAGTAGCGCCGCATGTCTGAGAATAACGCCAGTAGCCTGACGAGTAAGGGTCCTGTTGCTCATGCTGCGAATCCGGTTTAGTCAGTGTGTCGGGAAAGTCGATAGCCGGCGCCTCGCACGGTCTGGATGTGTTTAGCACACCCGGTGTCCTGGAGTGCCTTGCGCAGGCGCCTGATGTGTACGTCGACAGTGCGCTCTTCGAGATAGACGTTGGTGCCCCACACGCTGTCCAGCAGCTGGGCGCGGCTGTAGACGCGTTCCGGGTGCTTCATCAGGTGTTCGAGCAAGCGGTATTCGGTGGGCCCAAGGCGCACCGCCAGATCTCCGGCACGCACTCGATGTGAGTCTGTGTCGATGGTCAGATCAGCGAATGTCAGGCTTCCCGGGGTTGCGTCTTCTGGTTCGGATCTGCGCAAAACCGCGTTAATGCGCGATATCAACTCACGCGGAGAGAAGGGCTTGGTAATATAATCGTCGGCGCCGCCGTCCAGCCCGGCAATTTTGTCCTGTTCCATCGATTTGGCGGTAAGCATGATCACAGGAATGGTCCGAAGGTCGGGGTCGCGCTTGAGTGCCCGGGTGAATTCCAGTCCGGTCGTGTTGGGCATCATCCAGTCCATCAGGATCAAGTGAGGCCGCTGGGCACCGAGTGCCTCACGCGCTGCGCTGCAATCAGCCGCTTCGATCACGGCATAACCGGCGCGAGACAAGTTAAAACGGATCATCTGGCGCACTGCAGCATCATCTTCAACCACCAGAATGTTTTTGTCTGTCATGCTAACGGGTTCCGGGATTGTCTCACCTGGTGATTAAAGCTCTTGTTCTTTACAGCATTATGACAATCTGATGATAATCGGAAAAACAGGCCCGTACACATAAATCCTGGCCCCACCTCAGGGTTTGCCGGAGAGACACACGGACAATCTCAGCATTTTTATCAATCAATACCGTTATTTGACGAGATTTTACTCCGGATTAAAGCGATTGTGCAGTATAGTGCAGTGTTGACAACTATTC
>JABDLQ010000333.1 GCA_013002925.1 Gammaproteobacteria bacterium
TTTAGCCAGCCAGATCAACAAAAAAACCCCGCGCTTATTTTGAAGTGCGGGGTTTTTTATTCGTTAAAGCTTTACTTTGCTATCCCCGACTGATGCTTCCTGATAGCACCGCAAGTGAAAGGAGCAACACCAGCAACGGCAACACCACGTGATGGCCGCAAAGGTCTTCTGCTGTCAAATGCGCGTCGGAATTCATTGCTTAAACAGTCTCTTATGAAACCAAACCTGAATCTATTACCACCGATCAAACCAGCAATCAGCAACGCTGTCAAGGAACGCGCGCGCAATTGGCTATAGATACCCTTGCGATTCCCTTGCGATCCCCTTGTGATCCCCTTGCGATCTCCTGAAATATGCTGAACCGGATCATCGCACTTCGATTGCGCACGGGTGCGTTTACCTGGCACCCGCACGGTCCTCAAGTCACGGCGTATCCCGGCCCATCCGGTGCCAGAACAGAAACAATCATTTAACTTTACTTAGGTTTGCCGCCGCGTAGCTTGTGCGACGTCATTGTCACCAATGTTCCTGCCAAAAAAGCTTACGCCATCCCGTGCTGATACAACGCGTGGGATAAGCCATGCTGGTCGACCCGGTACCGGTAAAGTACGACATTTTTCGCACGCCAGCACCGCACGATGCTGACACGTGTTTATGGTCCGATGGCCAGGTGAACTACCGTGCAGACGGTTCAGGTGCCCGGTACTGCCCGGATTGTTGGCTTGAGGCCGCACCGGATTCTCGTAATAATAATTGCTCTGTATGCCATCGGTCAGAAATTTATGACAATAGATTCGGAGTCTGCGAAGCAACAATTGCTTGCCCTGCGCGAACAGCTCGATAGTCTTGAAAGCACCAGCCGCGATGCTGCCGACACCGTCGAACTGGATCAAACCAGGATGGGCCGCCTGTCTCGCATGGATGCGCTGCAAGCACAGGAAATATCCAAAGAGTCACATCGCCGCAGACAGGAGCTTCGGCGCCGCATTGCTCCCGCATTGCGCCGTATTGACTCTGGTGAGTACGGCTACTGTGCCGATTGTGATGAAGAAATTGCTGCCCGCCGACTCGCTTTTGACCCCACTTGTGTACTGTGCGTCAAATGTGCTGAACAACGCGAATAGGGCCGGCGGTCACTGATGCCTGTCATTCACGGCTGCGATATACCCCAAAATGCACATACAGTTCATCGCTTTCGCGGCCCTCGGGGACGGCAGCTGGAAGCAGGTGTTCGACAGGCGGCAAACTCCGTAAATACGCAACGATGGCATCCACGTCTGCATCACTAATGTTGGCGTAGGCGGCAACAGGCATGACTTTCAGCACTCTCGAACCATGTCGCCCCACGCCACCGCGGATTGCAGCGGCCAGCATTTTATCGCTGACCAGCCCGACCCCCGTTTTGTCATCAGGAGTCAGATTGGATGGAAACACGATGGCCGGATATTTGACCTGCAATGGATTGGAATGCGCAATCCCGATCCTGGAGCCCGCCAGCAGTCGCGCCGCGTCGGGTTCTCCGAGCAACGCACCATTGGTGTGACACGCACCGCAGCCCAGAAGTTCTACCATGTATTTGCCGCGCGCAGTCATCTCGGGAGCATAGACGGCCGACACACCAGGTTCAGGCGCCGCCATGACCGTGGTTGCTACCACTGGTTCAAACTGGTCCAGCGGATCACCTGGCACAACGGTGGAGCTGCAGGCGTTCAGAACCATCAGCAAAGCGCCGATCAGAAATGTCGTTAATACTCTCAGGTGCATGGTGGCCTCCATCAGGTGGGTATCCTTTGATTATTATGCCTCACAGGCCTGCCGCCTATGGTGGTAAACCGCTACCCTGCTGCGGCCATCTCACGTAGCGTGTCTGCCGAGTAACCAGCTGCGCCGGGCCTGACGCTGCTGATCGGTTTCTTCGCTGGCAACAACCAACTCATATTCATGCGACACCCGGGCTTCCAGGCACACTCCTATGCACAACAGCTCATCACGACGAAACAGGTGAAGATCTACTGTGTCACCCGGAGCGTAGGGCGTGAGCAGTCGCTCTGCATTGGTCGCGTCTATTTTCATTCCGTCAAAAGCGACCAATTCATCACCGGGCGCTATCCCGGCAGCTTCGCCACAACTCCCGCGCCGGACCGCACCCACTTTCCCGCTGCCTTCTGCAAGTTCAATACCCAGTTCCACTTGGGCGCCCACTGGTGGTTTATTACTCAGTGTCAGGCCTACGTCGGCAAACAGGCTTATCAGTGGTGGTTCGGCTACGTCCCGAATCATCGCCTCAAAAAACGGGCGCAGGTGGAGCCCCGTCACCTGTTCGGCCATTTCTTCAAAACCGTCCTCGGGGACGCCGGCAAGAGGTGCTCCATACTGCCGCCACATGGCCTGCATCACATGGTCCAGAGAATGGACATTACCCGTTCGCAGTCGAATCGTAAGGTCGAGCGCCAACGCTACCAGCGCCCCCTTGGTGTAATAACTCACTACCGAATTCGGGGTGTTGGCATTGGGTTTGTAAAACTTGATCCACGCATCGAAACTGGAGTCTGCCAGTGACTGTACTTTGCGGCCATATCCTTGAGCGACCCGGCCTATGGTTTTTGCCACCAGCTTCAAATAGGCATCGTGTTCGATGACACCGGAGCGCACCAGCGCCAGGTCATCATAGTAGCTGGTGACTCCTTCAAACACCCACAACTGCCGGGTGTAGGTCTCACTGCCAAGATCGTAGGGCAAAAATCCGGCGGGCTTGATCCGTTTTACGTTCCACAGGTGAAAATATTCATGACTGACCAGGCCCAGAAAACGACAGTAGTCATCGTCTGGCTTGCCCTTGCCGCGCGGCAGTTCGTGACGCGAACACACCAGAGCACACGAAGATCGGTGCTCCAGGCCGCCATAACCCGAGCCTTCCACACGGGTCAGAAACAGGTAGCACTCCATGGGTGGCAGCTCGCCGAACAGGCTGACATGCTGTTCACAGATTAGCTCGGCGTCCCGCGCGAGCCGACTCGACAAGCTGCGATAACGTCCCGACAGAACAAAATAATGTGGCACTTTTGCCACCAGGAATTTAACCAGCTCAAAATGCCCCATTTCCACCGGGTGATCGATCAGTTCTTCGTAACCGGACGCCGTATAGTGACCAAAGCCCCACTGTGAAGCGCCGTCACGGGGTAACGTTGTAGCAACCCGCCAAGACTCAGTAGAATCTTCCGGTGGCGCACAAATTTCGACAGTGACCGGCTCATCCTGTTGCCCTTCAACACATAAAAACACGCTGGAACCGTTAAAAAACCCACGCGTGGAATCCAGGTAGGCACCGCGCACACTGAAATCGAACGCATATACTTCATAACGTACTTCGACAGCGCCCGTGACCTGGCCCAGGCGCCAGGTGCTTTTGTCGGTCTTGTGAATGCGCACGGGTGCGCCTTCGCTTTCTGCGCTCACTTGCGCAACGTGTTGTGCAAAATCCCGCACCAGGTAGCTGCCAGGAATCCACGCCGGCATCACCAGCAACTGGCCTGTCGCCTGTGGCTGCTCGATGGTCAGTACAACGGCAAAACGATGACCCTGTGGACTGACCGGCGTAATTTTATAATGAATTCCTGCACTCATAGTATTGCGATCACCTTCAGTAAATTGTCAATGGCCCCGAGCCTTGAAGCAATGTGTCTGACTCCGGCGCAGTTGCCGGTTATTGTGCCTGACTCCAGATGCAATGGGCCTGAGCGCGGATATTTTGTGCCTGACTCCCGACGCGATGCGCATGAGCCACGGTGCATGGTCCGTTACATCGAAACCTTATGAACGAACCCGGACTTCTCGTGCCTTAAATCCACTGCATTGACCGTTGTCTGGCCGTTGGACTTGCCTGCCACCGGATCTACAGATATCGCCGAACAATTGGATGTGCGTTGCTCAAACCCGGGCGCCAAGTGATAACTATACGTAGAAATGACGCTCGGTATACCCCCTGTCAACTCTAACTGACCGAGCCCGGCCACATCGGCCTTCTGCCACATCAGTTTCCAGCCATCACAGTTTTTGCGATAGCAGTTCCTGTCACCCCGGAATGCTGTTGCAACCGCCACCTGCGCGTGCGACTGCAGCTTGTGCGCTATCGAACGATTTCCCCCGGCACAGTTTACCGGCGTGACAAATAAATCTCGGCCAACATACAGCGGACACTGCCACCCGAAGTGTCCTCGATCGTGTCTACATCACAGGCAATAATCTGCGCATGACGCTCCAGCACGCGGCGCTGCCCGGCCTCGAGAGCGGCGCATGCGCGCCGCGACATCACCAAAAGTGTTTGATCTTCGTGGTTGCGCAGCTCCAGCATATTACCGCCGAACTGGCTCATTTGTACCATCGACAGGGTCACGATCTCATGGTGCGTCGCCAGTTCATCAAGCACTTGATCGCGCTGCCCGGGATCGGCAATGGCCTCGGCACAAATTATCGCAAAGTGTGTACCGACACACATCATGACATTGGTATGATAAATCGCCTGCCCGGACGGACCCGTTGCTGCAAACTCGACCGCCTGATAATTGAAGTGCTCACAAAAATACTCAAGCACCCGGTGGTCGGTGCGGGTGGACAGGCACGCGTAAGCGTTACGATGAACACGATCCAGAACAACGCTTCCGGTACCCTCAAGAAACAAGTCGTGATTTTCAAAGTCCGACCAATCGACGATGCGGCGCACGTCAAAATCGTAGCGCGATGCCAGTTGGCGTATAATGTCCGGCCGGCGCTCCGGTCGCCGGCTACGCGGCTGCATCGGATACAAAACACATTGGCCGTCACGGTGTGTCGTTAACCAGTTATTTGGAAAAATGGCATCCGGTGTGACCGGCGATTCGCTATCAGCGATCTCCACAACCTGAACGCCTGCTGCCTGCAGTTGTGCCACAACACCGTCAAACTCGCGCAGAGCCAGCGCTAACAACCGGTCGTCATCTGTAGTTATTTTTTTCTGAAACTCATTAGTGGCAGCGGTTTCCTGATTGGCGCCAAAAACAGCGGGACGAATCATCAGGACCGCGTTGGTATTGTTTTGGAGATCAGGGTTCAAGTAAGCATTCGCTCATTGTTACCGCAGCATTTCAGGGTGCAGGCCCGGCGTATGACAACGACTTACCTCACGGGTTCGGATACAGTTGCTGACGTCGTTCCTGGTATTCCCGGAGGCGCCCGGACTGCCCGCAATCAGCATAAAACTGCACCACGCGATCGAGTGCCCGACGGGTGAAAACATCCTGATCTCCACGCGCCGCCCGGATGCCTTCATAAGCTCCCAGGATTAACGGTTCAGCAGTGGCAAATTCCCCCTGCCTGGCCAGGGCCACACCTTTGATGCCATTTGCCGCCATGACACGCCAGTGGTTCGCACCGACGGTACGCTTGAGCATCATCAATGCTGCACTTGCTTCGCGCAGGGCTTCGTCGTGCCGGCCTTGTGCCACCAGCGTTTCAGCAAGATTTGCACGCGTGAGCGCCACATCGGGATGTTCGCCCTCACGCAGAACACTACACGCTACGATCGCGTCACGTTGCACTGCTTCTGCACCCAGCAAATTGCCATTGTCCCGCAAAATAGTCGCCATATTATGCAAGCCGGTAATTGTTGTCGGTGATACCGAGCCACACACATCGCAACGGACCGCGAGTGATTCACGCATCAGTGGCTCGGCTTTCACCAACTCTCCTCGCCGTCTGAGCAGCATCGCCAGATTATTCAGACCGATTGCCAGCGCAACATGCCCGGTATTGCAGAACAAGATGCGCCGCATATCCAGTGCTGCACGATAGTAGGACTCGGCCATGTCAAGGGCGCCCATCAGCGCATAACTGGTGCCGAGATTTGACATAGCAAGCGCGATGTCCGGATGCACCGGGGCCTGATTTTTTTGCCACAACTCCAGCGCGCGACGAAAGTCGGCGACTGCCAACTGGGGTTCTCCCTGGCGCACCCGAATGACGCCAAGCGTGTTCAGGTTTTCAGCATAATCATTACTGCTTTGCGCCTTCAGTGTTGTTTGTATGTCCTGACTGGCAAGTAGTAACTCCAAAGCAGAGTCATGATCACCCGCATACAAAAACGTCAGGCCCAAATACGACTTTACCAGTGCATTCGCCCGATGCACCTCACCGTGCTCATGGACAAAAATCGCGAGCGCCTGCTCATACGCTGCCCTGGCCTGCTCGAATAAACCTGCACTACGAAGTACGCTGCCGTATTCTGACCAGGCTTCGCCAACGCTCGGGTGTGCGGGTCCAAAGGAATCACTAAAATACTTGATGGTACCGCGTAGTTCGTGTTCAGCATCGCGAAAGCGCAACTTCATGGCAGCTGCATCAACGCCGTAAACATTGGCCGCACCGGGCAGAGGTTCGTCCTGCCACTCAAGTTCGATACGCGCCACATCGTTGGCGCGATATTCGCAAGCCCCAATTCCATTGTGGCCAGCAGCACCGGCGAAGATGGCATCCGAGCCTATCCCCCGCGCCTGTTTCGCGGTGCGTCGCCGCTTGCGATGTTGAATCTCTAGCGGCGTTACGTTTACCAGTCCGATGGTTGCCATAGTCCTTCCGATCTGCAAAGTGGTTGCGTGACTGCCTGCATCTGAAATCCATGAGCCCGCGCTGTGCACACTGCCCATGAATAAAATTGCCCTGCAGTCCCCCTTGTTCAGCGGTAGTTCGGAACATCGGGATACCAGACGCGGGCAGCCTCCAGCATGACCCGGCGCAGTTATAGACGGTAATTGCGGTGCTGTTCACACAATTTGGCATGGATGCCAATCGCATTTGATACCCGGTTCCATCCCCTTGGAACACTCTTAATAATAAGCTATTCGAATCCTGTTTTCAGTGATTTTTTATCGTGGCGACATGCGCCCTGTATGCCATGTTTTTCAACCACATACAGCAGGTTTAAAATTTATTTGTTACAAAATAAGCAGAATGCGCAGACATAAGATCACCGCCGATCAAAAAGAATTTGGCCGTATAGTTTCAACTGCTCATCGGTTACATCGATACAATGGCAATAACCGGTCGGTTGCGGCCTTCAGGTACGATCAAGCGCTTACCGAACTTTTTCAGCTTTCCGGGTAAGATCAATGCTTACCTGCTTTTTCCTTGTCGAGGTCCACGGAACTGCCATGAAATATTCTGCGTCCTGTCACTGCAAGAAGATCAACATCGAAGTCGAGGCTCCGGAACGGCTCACCGTACAGGAATGCAACTGTTCAATATGCCGCAAAACCGGTCATCTGCATCTGATCGTACCGCGATCACACCTGCAGATTCTCAGTGGCGCCGAATCGACGACGCTGTACCAGTTTAATACAAAAGTCGCGCGTCATTATTTTTGCCGGCATTGTGGTGTCAAGGTGTTTTATGTGCCGCGTTCCAATCCGCAGGGATATTCCGTGAATGCGCGCTGCCTCGAACCTGTTCCAGACATGACCGTAGAAACTTTTGACGGGCGCAACTGGGAAGACAATGCCCACACGCTCTCGCACCTCACGCCAGATCCGGACGCAACAGACAATAAGCCATAGGCTCTCATACCCTGAGGAAGGCGTGTAGTTTGTAATACCACTTCACCTAGACGAAGTTTTGTGGCCCGCACTACCACCTCACCTCCAGGATTTGTGCAGGTCGTAAC
>JABDLQ010000368.1 GCA_013002925.1 Gammaproteobacteria bacterium
TCACGTTGGGAACCCATGGTCGCGCCGCACTCGAAGCGGCCAATGCAGATCTTGGGCTGGCGCTGTCAGACGCAGAACTCGATTATCTGGCGCGACATTATGCCGATGTTGCCCGTGATCCAACGGATGTGGAACTCATGATGTTTGCGCAGGCAAATTCGGAACATTGCCGCCACAAAATATTTAATGCCAGCTGGAAAATCGATGGCTCCGCACGTGCGAAGACGTTATTTGAAATGATCCGTAACACCCATGCGGTTGCACCGGACGGAGTCTTGTCAGCTTATCGGGACAATGCCGCCGTGATCTCCGGATCGCGGGGGCGGCGATTTTTGAGTAATCCCGTGACACGCCTGTACGAGGGGACGGACGAGGATATTCATATCCTGATGAAAGTTGAAACGCATAATCATCCGACGGCAATATCGCCGTTTCCCGGAGCGGCGACCGGTTCAGGTGGTGAGATTCGCGATGAAGGGGCTACGGGCCGTGGCGCGAGGCCAAAAGCCGGGTTGACCGGTTTTTCAGTGTCGCATTTGCGGATTCCAGAGTTACCACAGCCCTGGGAACCGGCGGCAGATAAACCGGCGAGAATAGCGTCGCCTCTGCAAATCATGCTCGAGGGGCCGATTGGGGGTGCTGCATTTAACAATGAATTTGGCCGTCCAAATCTGTGCGGTTATTTTCGCACGCTCGAACAACCCGACAGTCTTGGCATTACCCGTGGCTATCACAAACCCATCATGCTGGCCGGAGGTCTGGGCAATATCCGGGCCGGACACGTCGAAAAATGTGAGATCCCGCCAGGCGCCAATGTCGTGGTTATCGGCGGCCCGGGGATGCTGATAGGCCTGGGGGGTGGGGCGGCATCCTCGATGACCTCGGGGCAAAGTCAGGAAGACCTGGACTTTGCATCGGTACAGCGTGAAAACCCGGAAATGCAGCGCCGCGCCCAGGAAGTCATTGACCGCTGCTGGGGGATGGGTGAGGATAATCCGATTCTGCTGATTCACGATGTCGGTGCCGGGGGTCTGTCGAATGCCGTGCCCGAGAGCATTGATCACAGCGGCCTGGGTGGGGTCATTGATTTGCGCAAAATTCCCACGCTCGATCCGGGCATGTCACCGATGGAAATCTGGTGTAACGAGTCGCAGGAACGGTATGTACTGTTGATTGATGATGCGCGTTTGCAGGAATTCAGAGAACTGTGTGCGCGTGAGCGCTGTCCGATGGCGGTCCTGGGCAAATGTACTGCAGAGCGGGAATTGCTGGTGGACGATCCTGTGCACGGCGCGCCTGCAGTCGCCATGCCAATGGAAGTGCTACTGGGTAAGACTCCCCGCACATTGCGTGATGCCCGGACGATTGCCAAGCCGGTGGCGGCCATGGATTGGCATGGCATTTCTCTGGAACAGGCAATCGACCACGTGCTTTCGATGCCGGCTGTTGCCGACAAGACCTTTTTGATCACCATTGGTGACCGTTCGGTAGGTGGTTTGTGTAGCCGCGACCAAATGGTCGGTCCGTGGCAGACACCGGTGGCTGATGTGGCTGTCACCTGCGCCGATTTTGATGGCTATGCCGGCGAAGCGATGGCGATCGGAGAGCGCACCCCGCTGGCAATGATCAACCCGGCAGCATCCGGGCGCATGGCGATTGCCGAGGCACTGACTAATTTGATGGCGGCTGATATCGCCACATTCAGTGACGTCCGCTTGTCGGCAAACTGGATGGCCGCGGCGAATCACGATGGCGATGACGCTGATCTGTACGCTACGGTACATGCGGTTGGAGAACAACTTTGTCCTGAGCTTGGAATTGCGATTCCTGTTGGCAAAGACTCATTGTCGATGAAAAGTTCCTGGCAGGGGGCTGATGGTGCCACTCGCGAAGTCGTCGCCCCTGTGTCGCTGATTGTGACCGCCTTTGCGCCGGTCGCCGATATTCGCCGCACGTGGACACCGCAGCTGCACAGCGGTGCGGACACTGAAATCATCCTGGTCGATCTTGGCGGTGGCTGTAATCGTATGGGCGGTTCGATACTGGCACAGGCCTGCCAGCAACTCGGTGGTGAGACACCCGATATCGACGATGGAGCGTTGCTGCGCCAGACGTGCGCCGCACTGCGCGACTTGCGCAACAGTGACACTGTGCTGGCCTATCATGATCGTTCCGACGGCGGGTTATTTGCGGCACTGGCGGAAATGAGTTTTGCGGGCCGCGTGGGTTTGGACATAAAAGTGCCGGCCGGTCACCGTGAACAACTGGCCGCGTTGTTCAGCGAAGAAGCAGGCTGTCTTTTGCAGGTGCGCACCACCGCTATCGACAGACTGGTCAAGGCATTTGCACATGCCGGAATACCGGATTTGATTTCGCGTGTGGCCCAGTGCCGTTCAGACGATCGTATCAGGATCATCGCAGATGAAAAGGTTCTTTACGAGCGCTCTTTGCTGGACCTCCACCGCACCTGGTCAGCAACCAGTTTTCATATGCAAAAGCTACGTGATAATCCCGAGTGTGCGGAACAGGAATACGCACGATTAAGCGGCACTGACCCGGGACTCAAAGTCAACCTGAGTTTTGCTCCCGAAGTGGATGTCACAGGGGTGCTGATCAACACGGGTGCCCGTCCCCGGGTGGCCGTGTTGCGTGAGCAGGGTGTTAATGGCCACATCGAAATGGCGGCGGCGTTTGATCGTGCCGGTTTTGACTGTGTGGATGTACACATGAGTGATTTGTTACAGGGTGCATCGCTGCGCGGTTACACCGGTTTGGCGGCGTGCGGTGGCTTCTCGTATGGCGACGTACTGGGAGCAGGAGAGGGGTGGGCCAAATCCATTTTGTACCATGCTGATGTGCGTCGGGCATTTCAGGAGTTCTTTGCCGATTCCGGGCACTTTGCGCTGGGTGTGTGTAACGGGTGCCAAATGATGTCGGCCCTCAAGGAGCTAATACCGGGTACAGATCACTGGCCCCGTTTTATGCGTAATCGCTCCGAACAATATGAAGCACGGGTGTGCAATCTCGAAGTTCGCCCGGGCCCGTCCATTTTGCTGGAGGGAATGGAAGGTTCGATTATTCCTGTCGTAGTCGCACACGGTGAAGGACGCGTCAGTTTTACAGATCCTGCGATGGCGGCGGCAGCTGAAAAATACATGAGCGTCCGATACACCGATAATGACGGACGCGCTACTTTACAATACCCCATGAACCCGAATGGCTCCCCGAATGCGGCGGCAGGATTTTGCAATACCGATGGACGTGTAACGATAATGATGCCGCATCCTGAGCGCGTATTCCGCACCGTGCAAAACTCCTGGCATCCCGGTAACTGGGGCGAAGACGGCCCGTGGATGCGTATGTTTCGCAATGCGCGAGTCTGGGTAGGCTAGTCCGCTGTTGCTGCGCCGGGCGGTATTCCTCCTCCGCTGCGGGAAGGGGACCAGGGGCAGCTGCAATGATGTCGCCCCACCCTGACCCCCGGGGGAGGAAATGGTCAGGATTTCCGACTGATGGGGCAAAAAAAGAGTATCCGCCAACCCTGCTGCTAAAACCCGGCTAACCATCCTTTGTGCGGGCACTTATCAATGTCAATCACCGAACAGGAAATTAACGAGCCAGGCCCAGAACGATAACGGCTCCGCGGCGTCTGCACCAATGTCCAGCGCGGCCAGTTCCTCCGGCGTAAATATCAGTAGTGCTGCCTCAGGCGCAGGCACTGGCTCGTCAGCAGGGTTTTTCACCCGGTAAAATTCACCTTTGCCGGTGAGCAATTCGCCGGAATTGTTCGTGACGACAAGGGATCCGTCCAGAACCCCGGTGTAAAGCCCGTCGGCAAAACTGCGGTCCCCATTCGTGGAACGACAGGTGTTGTTACTGCATAAACGCAAACCAAAATCAGTACCGCGCACACCAATAGTAGCAACGGGCGTGTTGTAGGCAACGTTGCCGCCGTTATATTTCGCCAGGTACCCTCCGGTTGCACGAAAACCGCCTGAGATCAGCGTAATGACTGAAGTTCCTTTCCTGTTCGCAGCTGTATAGGAGTAGGTTTCAAAAGCGAGGCTGCTGTTGCGTCTGAGCAAATATATCGCATCATCAATCATGTGCACCTTCACGCTGGCAGAGCCATCGGTGCGCACCGTATCACCTGCAAACAGTCCAGCGCCGTCGGTCAGGATACGGCGGCGCTCTTCGAGATTGATTGCTATGACACGTCCGCCTGCGAGTGCGACGGTCCCGATCTGTGGCGGCCGGTTCGCGACGCTGTTCACACCTGCAACAGCTGATGAACCTTGTGACGCATCGCGTGCGGTGTTCACGGCCCCATCGGTTGCAACAAAGTCCGAAGGCGGCGCCGTTTCTTTTGTTACCGCCGGGTCCGTGGACGTGACGGTATTGTTTGATTGAGTTGAGGGCTCTGTCGGGTTCTCGAAAAGCAGCAACTGCGTACCCGGCCGAAGTGGTGTATCAAGACCGCGTGGAAACGCATCCGGATTCAATTCGACCAATCGTTCGGCAACTTCAAGCCAGCTACCCCGGTGGTCAGGAAATTGCATTTTTACAATTCCATAAAGCGAATCTCCCGACTGCACGACATATACCTGTTCGCCTGATTCTGGCGTTTGCGCCATGGCTGGATTGGCGGTGAACACCACCCAGACAAGAACAAATAAGGCGAAAATTCTGGTCATAGGAAAGCTCTGCATCGATTGCCCCTGCGTGCAGCCGTGCATGAGTTGCGCAGGGCAACCAGCGAGACACGGCAGCCGGTATCCCCGGTCGGACGCGGCCCGGCACAGGCGCATGTAAACACGTCGCTGCTCACTGATGCAATCAGTTGAGGCGTTTGTATTTGATGCGTTTTGGGCCTGCGCCTTCTTTGCCCTTGCGGCGCTGCAGGTCCGCCGCATAGTCAGCGTAGTTGCCTTCAAACCATTCCACGTGACTGTCGCCCTCAAATGCCAGGATGTGTGTGGCAATCCGATCGAGAAACCAGCGATCATGTGAAATAACCACGACGCTGCCGGGAAAAACCAGCAGCGCTTCTTCGAGTGCCCGCAAAGTTTCCACATCGAGATCGTTCGTGGGTTCATCGAGCAACAGTACATTGCCTCCGCTTTTCAGCAATTTTGCGAGATGAACGCGGTTGCGCTCACCGCCGGACAGGGTGCCAATTTTTTGCTGCTGGCCCGCACCCTTGAAGTTGAAGCGGCCGCAGTAGGCGCGTGAGGGGGTTTCGTAGCTGCCCACTGTGATCAGGTCCTGGCCATCTGAGATTTCTTCCCACACCGTTTTCTGATCGTCCAGCGCATCACGGGACTGATCCACGTAGGCAAGCTGCACGGTATCACCGATGCGGATGTCGCCGCTGTCGGGTGTTTCTTCACCGACCAGCATTCGGAACAGCGTGGTTTTGCCGGCACCGTTGGCACCGATGACTCCGACGATGCCTCCCGGTGGCAGTTGAAAGTTCATGTCCTCAAACAAAATGCGTCCGTCAAAGGATTTTTTTACATCCCGGGCTTCGATCACCAGATCACCCAGGCGCGGGCCAGGAGGAATATAAATTTCATGCGTTTCGTTGCGCGACTGCACCTGTTTGGAAGACAGATCTGCAAACTGTTTGAGTCGTGCTTTGGATTTGGACTGGCGGCCACGAGCGTTTGACCGTACCCATTCAAGTTCCGCCTGCATTGCTTTACGCCGGGCGTCCTGCTGTTTTTCTTCGTTTTTCAGTCGATTTTCTTTTTGTTCGAGCCATGAGCTGTAATTGCCTTCCCAGGGAATGCCGTAACCGCGATCGAGTTCCAGGATCCATCCGGCGACATTATCCAGGAAGTACCGGTCGTGCGTCACAGCAATGACCGTTCCGGGGTACTCTTCCAGAAACCGTTCAAGCCATGCAACCGATTGCGCGTCCAGATGATTGGTGGGTTCATCCAGCAACAGCATATCCGGCTCAGAAAGCAACAGGCGGCATAATGCCACGCGACGTTTTTCACCTCCTGACAATTGCCCGACCGGAGCATCCCACGGCGGCAGGCGGAGCGCATCGGCGGCGACTTCCAGGCGACGTTCCAGCTCCCAGCCGTTACAGGCTTCAATGGCGTCCTGTAGTGCCGCTTGTTCTGCCAGAAGATCGTTCATTTCCTCGTCGGACATTGGCTCTGCAAACTTCATGCTGAGATCTTCGAAAGATTTCAGCATTCCGGCGACTTCGGCGACTCCCTGTTCTACGTTGCCACGCACGTCCAGGGTCTCATCGAGGCCAGGTTCCTGGCGCAGGAAGCCGATTTTGATGCCAGGTTGTGGCCTGGCTTCACCGTCATAGTCGCGGTCATCGCCGGACATGATTCTCAGCAGTGAAGATTTTCCGGCGCCATTGAGCCCGAGCACCCCGATTTTGGCGCCAGGAAAAAAACTCAGGCTGATATCGCGCAAAATATGGCGATTTGGTGGAACCAGCCGGGAGACCCGGTTCATTGTGTAGATAAATTGCGCCATATTTTCACAGCCGTAACCACAGATGTGTGGCATTATTCGCAATTCTGTGACGGTTGCCAATAGCAGCGGGTCGTTTCCCCAAAACCCGGGCCAGCGGGAGGATAATTTGCTCCCAACAGGCCTGACGAGAAGAATTTCAGAGGACTTACATGTTTGATCGCAGTATGAATATTATGGATTTTGATCCTGAGCTCGGTTCCGCTATCGAACACGAGAACCGCAGGCAGGAGGAGCATATTGAACTCATCGCGTCAGAAAACTACGCCAGTCCGCGCGTTCTGGAGGCGCAAGGCTCGGTTCTGACCAATAAATACGCGGAAGGCTATCCGTCGCGTCGCTATTACGGCGGCTGCGAATACGTCGATATCGCCGAGCAACTGGCAATTGAGCGTGCGCAGCGTCTGTTTGGAGCCGAGTATGCCAATGTTCAGCCTCACAGCGGATCGCAGGCCAATGCCGCCGTTTATTTTGCATTGTTGCAGGCGGGCGATACCGTGCTGGGGATGAGCCTGTCTGACGGTGGGCACCTGACGCATGGTTCGGGCGTTAATTTCTCCGGCAAGCTGTTTAATGCCGTGCAGTATGGGGTTCGCGACGATACGGGCGAAGTCGATTACGAGCAGATCGAGTCACTCGCAAAAGAGCATCAGCCCAAAATGATCATTGCCGGTTTCTCGGCGTATTCGCGCATCATGGACTGGGAAAGATTTCGTGCGATCGCTGACAGTGTGGGTGCCTGGCTGATGGTGGATATGGCCCATGTTGCCGGTCTGGTTGCCGCCGGGATTTATCCGAGCCCGGTGCCCCACGCGCACGTCTGTACCACAACGACGCACAAGACTCTGCGTGGTCCCCGAGGTGGTCTGATCCTGGCTGGGGCGGATCAGGAGATCAATAAAAAATTCAATTCGCTGGTTTTTCCCGGGACTCAAGGGGGGCCGCTGATGCATGCCATTGCTGCCAAAGCCGTCGCGTTCAAAGAGGCTATGCAGGAAGATTTCCAAAGTTATCAGAAGCAGGTTGTCAGCAATGCCCAGACAATGGCCGGACGTTTGATCGAACGTGGATACAAGATCGTTTCCGGAGGCACCAGCAATCATTTGATGCTGGTTGATCTGATTGACACGGGTGTTACCGGCAAGGCAGCAGATGCAGCATTGGGTATGGCAAATATCACTGTGAATAAAAACTCGGTGCCAAACGATCCGCAATCACCGTTTGTGACCAGTGGTTTGCGACTCGGTACCCCGGCAATCACCACCCGCGGTTTTGGTACGGCCGAAACTGTACAGGTGAGCGACTGGATTGCCGATATCGTGGATGCCCTTCAAAAAGGCTCGGCGGATGCTGAAATTGTGCGCATCAAGGAGCAGGTCCGGGAACTGTGTGCGCGCTTTCCGGTGTATCGGTAACAGTGCCTGCCTGGTGATTCATGCATTGCCCGTTTTGTGCCAACGAAGAGACTAAAGTCATCGACTCGCGCCTGGCCGCCGAAGGCCGGCAGGTTCGCCGCCGCCGTGCGTGCCTGAGTTGCGAAGAACGTTTTACAACTTTTGAAACTGCCGAGTTGGTCATGCCCTACCTGGTAAAAACGGATGGGCGTCGCGAACCGTTTGACGAAAGCAAGTTGCGCTCCGGGGTGGTTAAGGCGCTTGAAAAGCGGCCGGTTCCTGCTGCTGAAATCGAAGTAGCCATCAACCGGATTACACATGGCCTGCGCACCGCAGGCGAACGCGAACTGCCGTCCAGGCGTGTGGGAGAACTGGTCATGGCCGAACTGCGTAAACTGGACGATGTGGCCTACGTACGTTTTGCCTCGGTGTATCGGCGGTTCCAGGATGCGGCTGAGTTTGCCGAAGAAGTGGAACGTCTGCAGGAAAGCAGTGCAGCAGCCCTTGACGCTGATCAGTTGCCGTTGCTGCCGGGTGACGACAAGTGAATCATGATGTCCGTTAACCTGGACGCAGAGCAGTTCAGCGCAGTTGAGCACGACTTTATGGCCCGTGCGCTGGAATTGGCGGCACGTGGCGCATATACCTGTGCACCTAATCCGCAAGTTGGTTGTGTGCTGGTTCGTGATGGCGTCGTTATCGGCGAGGGTTGGCATGCGCGAACTGGCGAAGCGCATGCAGAAATAGCCGCGCTGCGGGCATGTAATCCAGATGCCCGGGGGGCGACAGCGATAGTGACGCTGGAGCCCTGTGCACACCACGGTCGGACCGGCCCATGTGCGGACGCACTAATCAATGCCGGTGTGGAGCAGGTGATAGCCGCGACTGAAGATCCGGATGAGCGTGTCAGCGGTGCCGGACTGCGCCGGCTGCGCGAAGCCGGGATCGTGGTGCGCTGTGGCCTGCTGCAAAGGGAAGCACGGTCGTTAAATAGCGGTTTTTTTAAACGCAAAGCGACCGGGTTGCCTGCGGTGCGGGTAAAAGTCGCCGCCAGCGTTGACGGTGCCATCGCCCTCGCTAATGGTCTGAGCCAATGGATTACCGATGCCGAGTCCCGGCAAGACGTCCATCGCCTGCGTGCGCGCAGCGGTGCGGTACTCACCGGGGCCGGAACGGTACTGGCGGACAATCCCAGGCTGACGGCACGGCTGGGTGATGACATATCTGTCAAGCAGCCAGTGCCAGTCGTGCTGGACCGGCGTTTGCGCTGCCCGGTGGATGCCCGTATCTTTGCGCGCCCGGGACTGTTCTTTACAGGACCCGGGCAGCACTTTGGTGGACCGTCTCACGTGGAGGCTGTGCAAGTCCAGACACAGCCCAAAGGCGACCATGAGAGACTGGATTTGCTAATGGTGTTGCAGGAGTTGGCACGACGAGAAATCAACGACGTGCTGGTGGAGGCGGGTCCGTGTCTGAGTGGTGCTTTTATGCGCGAAGGTCTGTTTGATGAATTAATTATCTATCAGGCACCCAAGTTGCTGGGCGATGCGGCACGCGGCATGTTCGATCTGGGAGCACTGGAGCGTTTACAACAGGCGATCGAGCTGGAATTCCTGGATGTGCAGCGCATCGGAAACGGGCAGAAGCTCGTGTTGAGGCGTAAGGGCGGCTGATGTTTACCGGAATTATTCAGGATGTGGGGCGCATCGCAGGGCGCGATGATCGTGGCGGTGATATACGCCTTAAAATCGCAACCCAACACCTCGATCTGCAACATCTGGCGGTCGGCAGCAGTATTGCGGTCAACGGGGTTTGTCTGACAGCGCTGGCGGTCGGCGCAGGGGAATTCAGTGCTGATGTGTCACGTGAAACACTGCAGGTAACGTCACTGCAGACAGCCCGGGTGGGTACAAAACTGAATCTGGAACGTGCCTTGCGATTAACCGATGGACTTGACGGTCATTTGGTCTCGGGCCATGTCGACGCAACGGCAGCGGTACGCTCGCTGCGGGATGATGGTCGCTCCTGGCGGTTTCGGATTGCGCTGCCATCGGCTTTGCGGCGATTTGTTGCCGCCAAAGGCAGCATCACGGTTGACGGCGTGAGCCTGACGGTCAACGATGTCACGGCGGCAGATTTTGGTGTCAATATCATTCCCCATACGTTTGAAAACACGATATTCAGGCATTATCGAAATGGCACACATGTAAACCTCGAGGTAGACCTGGTAGCACGCTACACGGCTACCTTGCTGGCTCACGGCGCAGGCTGAAAACGGTACAACCGGAGAGAAAGATGAGCAGTAAGTTTGATTCCGTTGAAAATCTTCTTGCAGATATCCGCGCCGGCAAAATGGTGGTTGTACTGGATGATGAAGACCGTGAGAATGAAGGTGATCTGATTATGGCAGCGGGTAAAACGACGGCCGCAGATATCAATTTCATGGCACATTATGGCCGCGGCCTGATCTGCCTGACGTTGTCACGCGAGCGCTGTCAGCAATTGCGTTTGCCGCTGATGGTAACGGCCACTGACTCTGAAATCAGTACGAATTTTACCCTGTCCATTGAGGCGGCACGTGGGGTTACCACCGGCATATCTGCGCATGATCGCGCGCAAACTGTAAAAGCCGCCGTGGCCCCCGATGCGCGACCTGAAGATTTGCGCCAGCCTGGACATGTATTTCCGATTATGGCCCAACCAGGCGGCGTGCTTGCGCGCGCAGGGCATACCGAAGCAGGCTGCGATCTGGCGCGACTGGCAGGCTTTGAACCGGCAGCGGTCATCGTCGAGATTCTTAATGATGACGGCACGATGGCGCGCAGCTCACAACTATTCAAGTTTGCCCGTAAACATGATCTCAAAATTGGCACAATCGCGGATCTGATCCGATACCGGCTGGCCAAGGAAGAATCGATCGAGCGCATTCATGACACCGTAGTGCCCACACCTTTTGGTGAGTTTAGTCTGGTCAGCTATGAAGATCGCGTGAACAAAACCGTGCATCTGGCGCTGGTTAAAGGGACGCCGAGTAAAGATTCGGCAACGCTGGTGCGTGTGCATCTGCAAGATACGCTCAGGGATGTCGTCGGAATTCAGTGGGAGTCGCTGGGTTGGCCGTTAAGCGATGCCATGCGGCGTATCAGTGAAGAAGGTAGTGGCGTGATTATCGTATTGCGCAGTGACGAAGCACCGCGTGCACTTGTCGAACGCATCGTGCAGGGTGACACCAGCGATGATGAGCAACGCGGGGCAGACCTGCGTACATACGGAATCGGTGCCCAGATTCTGCGCGATCTTGGCATCTCACGAATGCGGGTGCTGAGCGCGCCAAAAATTATGCACGCACTTTCCGGATTTGGTCTGGAAGTGGTCGAGTATGTGGGATAATGACAAAACTTTGTGAATCCGGTAGGGGGATGGCGTGAGAAAAATTGAAGGTGACCTGGTCGCCAGAAATATAAGACTGGTGATCGTTGCAGGCCGGTTTAACGAACTCATCGTCAACGCCCTGGTGCAGGGAGCGCGGGATTATTTGCAGCGCCATGGTGTCAATGCGAAAGAGGTTGACGTGATCATGGTGCCGGGTGCATTCGAAATTCCATTGGCGACAAAAACAGCTCTGAATGGCGGGAGCTACGATGCTGCGATCTGTCTGGGTGCGGTCATTCGGGGCGACACGCCGCATTTTGAATATGTGGCGGGGCAGTGTGCGGCCGGCTTGCAAAAAGTGCAGCTCGAGACGGGTAAGCCCGCGGTGTTTGGAGTGCTGACGACGGATACGGTCGATCAGGCGATGAACCGTGCGGGAGGTAAAAGCGGCAACAAAGGTGCCGAAGCTGCCGCGGTTGCGTTGGAAATGGTCAATCTTCTGCGTACGCTGGAAGACTGAGATGAGCCAGGATACAAATTCCAGACGCCTGACGGTCAGGCAGCGTAGTCGTGCGCGACGCCTGACGATGCAGGCACTGTACCAGTGGCAGCTGAACACCACTACGGCGCGGGAGTTGATCAGGCAGCATGCCGGGTCGCGGGAATACAAGGATGCTGATAGCGCTTATTTCAAGGAATTGCTTACCCTTGCCATCAGTGAGGCCGAACAGAATCAGGCCCTGATTCAGGACTGCGCGGATCGCCCGGGCGAGCAGATTGACCCGCTGGAAATGGCCATAATGATGGTGGCAGTAACGGAACTGCGTCACCGTTTTGATGTTCCGTACAAGGTTATTATCAACGAGGCAGTAGAGCTGGCGCGTCGATTTGGCGCCACGGACGGCCACAAGTATGTCAATGCTGTGGCTGACAAGGCCGCAAAAACACTGCGTGCGGCCGAAATAACTGGATAAAACGGTGGCCCTTCATGTTAGGTGAATTCGATGTAATCAGAGACTATTTCAGCGATGTTGGTGCGTTTCGCGATGATGTTGCTGTCGGTGTTGGTGATGACGGCGCCGTCATCAGTCCTTCTCCGCAGAACCAGCTTGTTGCCGTTACCGACACGCTGGTCGAGTCAATTCACTTTCCCCGTACGTCGCCGGCGCGCTCTGTCGGCCATCGCAGCATAGCGGTAAATTTAAGTGATATGACGGCCATGGCCGCGAGGCCCGCCTGGGCCACACTGAATATTTCCCTGCCGAGCAGTGACAGGGACTGGCTGGCTGATTTTACCGCGGGATTCGGTGAACTCGCGGTTGCCCACCGGGTGCAATTGATCGGTGGTGATACCGTGCGTGGACCGCTGGTGGTTACCGTGCAGCTGCTGGGTGAAGTGGCACCGGAACACTATGTATTGCGCAGCGGCGCACAACCCGGAGACGCGGTCTATGTGACCGGAACGCTGGGTGATGCCGCGGCGGGTTTACGGGCGATGACGCGGGGAGACGTGCATGGATGGCTCGTCGACCGGTTTTTATATCCGGAGCCACGCGTGTCCCTGAGCGCTGGCATCGGCCGTTATTGCTCCGCAGCGATTGATGTATCGGATGGCTTTGGCAAGGATCTTGAGCGCGTTTTGCAGGCATCGGGAGTCGGTGCCTGTGTAGACCTGGAAGCATTGCCCCTGTCGGCACATCTGGCCCGGAATTTTAATGACGATGAGTCCCGCTACCTGGCAATCTCGGGTGGCGATGATTACGAGATTTGCATGACCGTACCTCCCCATGCCGGCCCGGCTTTGGAGGAATTTTGCCAGAGCATTGAGTGCCCGGTGACGCGCGTGGGAATTGTCGAATCTGCCCCCGGTCTGCGCTTCAAACTTGGGGGGCAGGCAATCTCCGTGAACGTGCACGGGCATGACCATTTTGTCACCGATGAGTAATGCAAAAAATCAAACAGGATCTTCAAAAAACGCCCCGGTACGTGCTGCGCTGATTTTTAAAAATCCAGTGATGTTCCTGGCCTTTGGCGGCGGCTCCGGTTTAGCGCCAAAAGCACCAGGAACCGCTGGCACAGTGGTTGCTATTCCCATTGCCATTATGTTAAGTCCCCTGTCATTCCTGCACGAGGTCGTCATCATCTCCGTGATGTTTCTTGTGGGAGTAGGATTGTGCAATTACGCAACTGGCAAACTCGGCGTGCATGATCATTCCGGGATTGTGTGGGATGAAATCGTCGGTTACCTGATCGCGGTTTTGTTCGTTCCGCACAGCTGGATTTGGTGGCTGACCGGGTTCGTATTATTCCGATTTTTTGACATCGTCAAACCTTGGCCAATCCGCGAATTGGATCACAGAATAAGTGGTGGTTTCGGGATTATGCTTGATGATGTTGTCGCCGGGATTTTTGCAGCTATTGTCCTTGCCATTTTGCAGTTGGGGCGGCACCTGATGTAGCTATTTTATTGCTGCCTGGAACCGCGGAGCTTTTATGCAGGACAAGATCGGCAAATACATGATCATCAAGGAAGTTGGTCGCGGTAGCACTGGAAATGTCTATTTGTCGCACGACCCGTTCTATGGTCGCGACGTTGCGATCAAGGTCTACAATTCCGAGGCGGGCAGTGAAGACGATGCGGTCGTGTCGCGCAAAATGTTTTTTAACGAAGCCAACATGGTCGGGATGTTGCAACACCCGAACATTTTGCCCATCTATGACGCCGGCGATGAAGGCGGACGTTACTACGTCGTTATGGAACATATCCATGGTGCGCGTACCCTGGCAGCTTACTGTAAACCAGACAATCTGTTGCGCATCAATGATGTGGTGCAGATCATCTTCAAGTGCGCAAAGGCATTGCATTACGCCGCTCACCGCGGTGTCGTGCATCGTGACATCAAACCCAGCAATATCATGCTTACCACGAACAGCGATGTGCGCATTGTTGATTTTGGTATAGCAATAGTAGCCAACTCCGAGCATTCACAAATTCGTGGCATTGCCGGTTCGCCAAGTTATATGTCGCCTGAACAGGTGCAGTCTGCTGAAATAACCCATCGCTCGGACCTGTTCTCGCTGGGCTCGGTATTGTACGAATTGTTGACCGGCGTGCGTCCGTTTCGCGCCTCCAATCTCAGCAAACTGCTACACAAGATTGTCTACGCGACTCCCGCGCCGATGCACACGATGCGCCCCGAGATACCCGAGATACTCGAAGAAATTGTTGCCAAGTGCATGCACAAGGACCCGGCAAAACGCTACGCCAATGGTAAAGAGTTGGCGGCTGCTTTAACGCGAGCGTTTCAGGAACTCAAAGATGATGAAGATGAAATCAACAAGCAGGAGCGTTTCGAACAGTTACGGCAACTATCATTTTTCCATGATTTTTCTCACGCGGAAATCTGGGAGGTGTTGCGGGCCAGTGATTGGCGTTCCTACAAGCCTGGCGAAGAAATAGTGCGGGAAGGCGAGCTTGATGATCGCTTCTATATTATCGTTTCCGGCACCGTGAACGTGGTGCAGGCCGGCTCGATCGTCGGCGCGCTGCACAAGGGCGATTGCTTTGGCGAGACCAGCTATGTTTCGGAAGCGCGACGCACAGCAACGATCAGCGCCCACAACCATGTCACCTTGATGCGTGTCAGTTCCACGTTGCTGGAACAGGTGTCGACGGCCTGTCAGTTACATTTCACCAAAACGTTTTTGCGTGCGTTGATTGAACGCCTGCAGCGTGCTGCACGTCATGAAGCGACGCTTACTGCAGAGATGAAAGATAAACTGGGCGTGGCGTAAAGCAGCCCGGCGCATGCGCGCCGTTGGCAATCATCAGTTACATCTGATAAATCAGCCTGGAACCGCCACGTGTTACCGCGATTGCCGCCAGCACGCCCGTCTATGATGCGGATGGCTGTCTAATTCTGAGGCTCCGGAACAGCGACTATCTCCCGTTTCCGGTGTAGTAGGGCGGCTCCACAATCTTGTCTTTGTTCGCCCTGATGTCGGCCTTTATTTGCGCAATTCGCTTATCGTAATAGGACAAGCTGTCCATCAGGTTTTTTGATGTACGCTCGGATTCATAGCTCCCATAAGACGCCGCTGATTTGCCGGTGCGCAGATCGTCCAGGCGATCCTGGGTGCGCCGGCGGTCGCGTTGCACCACCCGCAGTTCGTCACGCAGTCGATCGATTTCGCGATCAATTTTGTAGTGGTCCAGCCCGAGCGTATGGGCCTCCCTGAATACCGGTTCATCTTCGACAGTGCAGGCTTTGATCAAATCGGCACCGTTGCGTCCCAGTGCGTAGCCGTTGTCCGGCGTACAGTATTCCTGCAAGCCGCGCTGCAATCCACCCGTGTAGGCGGCCTCATCAAACGGTGTGGCAATGTCATTACATGATTTGCGCAGACTGCGGGCGGAGTACGGGCCATTGCCGCGCTTGCCATCCTCATAACCAATGACATTCCAGTCATCTGAAGGACAATCATCCAGCGGCTTGCTGGCACAGGCCGTAACCATCATGGCGAGCCAAACCAAGAGTAGTGCGGAATTGTTCATTTTTGACTCCTCGGCCAGATGAATCCGATCGAACGTTCTGATCATTCTGGTGGCAGGTCCGCATGAGATCAAGTTGATGAGGCACGGACCGGATCTCATCAAATCACTGAATTTCTTATTATATATGACGAAAACATAGACGGAAGTCTCAGCATTACTGTCATTTTCTGAGTAGTTTTAGCGGATATTCACTAAAACCCGGCTGCATAGAGCTGTAGCGCGAGATTGGTAAAAGACGATGATCAAGCCCCCTGTTCCACATAATGAATGCCGACGCCAGGCTTCTCTCGATGCGACGGAACTTGTCGATTCACCACAGCAGGAGAGATTCGACCGCTACACGCGGCTCGTCCGGCGGCTGTTCGACGTACCTATTGCAGCGATCAGTCTCGTCGATCATGACCGGCAATGGTTCAAGTCCCGTCAGGGGTTGCAAGCACAGGAGACGTCGAGGGATATCTCTTTTTGTGGACATGTCGTCGCGGCTGACAAGACAATGGTGGTGGAAGACGCGCTGTCGGATGAACGATTTCATGACAACCCGCTGGTAGCCGGGGACCCGAAGATCCGCTTTTATGCCGGGAGTCCGATCAGTTCGCCACAGGGGTTCAGCATCGGCACAGTGTGCATCATCGATCAGGATGAGCGCGAATTTACCGATGAGGACAAAGCCGCATTGGAAGATGTGGCCGCCATGGTTTCTGCCGAACTTGCGACCGTCAGACTGGCGTCGATAGATGCGCTAACCGGATTGTCAAACCGCCGTGCTTTTCGCATGCTGGCTGAGCAATCACTCAGCGCAGCACGCCGTAATGCACACCCTGCGGCACTGATCATGATTGACATGGATGGCTTCAAGGAAATCAATGACCAGTTCGGACATGCCACGGGTGATGAAGCGCTTCAACAGTTTGCCCAGTTATTACTGGAAGTCTTTCGTCAGTCTGATATTGTCGCGCGCCTGGGGGGCGATGAATTTTGTGTGATGCTTACCGAAACCGACCGTGAGAATGCGGCTATAGCCGTTGACCGTCTCGTTGGGAAAATTGTCCGCTATAACGAACGGTCAGATAACGCGTATGAACTGGCCTGTAGCCTCGGCACCATTCAGTTTGATGAAAATCGCCACACGGGTATCGATACTCTGTTAAAAGATGCAGATACCCTGATGTACCAGCGCAAACGCGCAAAAGCTGCAGCACCGAACACTGGCACCGAAGGCTAAACGGTAGCCTCTGACAGACGACCCTGAACAACCCGGGGATTTCTCAGGTAGTCGTGTTTTCCTTATCCTGCTCGATCAGTGCGTACGCGGAATGATTGTGTATGGATTCGAAGTTCTCTGCCTCGACCCTGTAAGCAATGATACGTTCATCACGATTTAGTTGGACAGCAACATCGCGAACAATGTCTTCCACAAACTTCGGATTATCGTAAGCGCGCTCGGTCACGTATTTTTCATCCGGGCGCTTGAGGATTGCAAATACCTCGCTGGAGGCCTCTTGTTCCGCAAGATCAATCAAGTCCTCAATCCAGACGAATCGACTGGTTCTGACCGACACCGTAATATGCGAGCGCTGGTTGTGTGCACCGTACTCGGAGATTCCTTTTGAACATGGGCACAGGCTGGTGACAGGCACAACGACCCGGGTCGTGATATCACAGCTTTGTGCGCTACAGTCTCCGATAAGTGTGGCCTGATAGTCCATGAGGCTCTGGATTCCCGACACCGGAGCGCTTTTTCTTACAAAAAACGGAAAATGCATTTCGATATGCCCGCGCTTGGCTTCCAGTCGCGCCCGCATTTCCAACAGAATCGATTTGAAAGACTTTACCGAAATCTCGGTGTCGTTTTCTTCGAGAATTTCAACGAAACGTGACATGTGGGTGCCTTTGAAGTTGTGAGGCAGGTCCACATACATGTTGAATTTGGCGATCGTGTGTTGCTCACCACCGGAGCGCTCGAGCACACGCACGGGATGAGCGATATCCTTGATTCCCACTTTATTGATCGGAATCTGGCGCTGATCATCGCGACTTTGTACATCTTCAATAGGATGGGAGGGTTTACCGTTCATATAAATGTCAGTTTGCCAATGACACTCACGAAGCGTCAAAGTCCTCTGGGTCCTCGTCACCATTTCGATTGATAAGAATATCCACTTTCTGCTGGGTCTCGGCCAGAATTTTTTCGCAACTGTCACGCAGCTTCATTCCGGCCTCCCACTCTTTGACGGCTTTTTCCAATGGCAGATCGCCGCTTTCCAGGTGCTCGATGATAGTCTCGAGCTTCTTAAGCGATTGTTCAAAATCGGGTTTCTTTGCGGTGCGCTTTGAAGCCACGGGTGCCTCTCCTGTGGGCGGGGTCGCTAACCGTACACATCCGGTTTAAAGTGGTCAATGGCCTGTCATGGCTACTTTGAATATTTGCCAGAAATTGTCAAAAGGCGCATAATTAGAACTGTTCTAAGTAGCTTATGTTACAGCAATTTTTAAGGCAAAACACCAGAGGGTATAGAGATGGCTCTAAATGGCAGCAAAACCGAACAAAATCTGAAAGACGCCTTCGCAGGAGAATCACAGGCAAATCGACGCTATCTGTATTTTGCAGCGAAAGCGGATGTCGAAGGCTTTAACGACGTTTCTGCAGTGTTTCGCTCAACGGCAGAAGGCGAGACCGGGCATGCTCACGGTCATCTGGAGTTTCTCGAGAAAACCGGTGACCCTGCAACGGGACTGCCGATCGGCCCGACCGAATTAAATCTCAAGTCAGCGATTGCCGGTGAGACACACGAATATACCGACATGTATCCAGGAATGGCGAAAACCGCCAATGAAGAAGGCTTTGATGAAATTGCAGACTGGTTTGAGACGCTGGCAAAAGCCGAACGCTCACATGCCAATCGCTTTCAGAAGGCTCTCGACAATCTCGAGTCCTGAGTCATCCGACGCCAGCCCATTCGAGTCGGTGGCCTGGGGCGACTGACAAAGCGGGTAGGTGAATAGTCACCCCCGAGGGTGTGGCGCGGTGCCTTTCAACAGCTAATCGCAGGTGTGCAATGACATCAGAGACCACCCGGCGCGAAGGGAGCCTCGAAGCTCCTACGCGCCATGCCCTGAAATGGCAGGATCCGGAATTTTATAACGAGGACAACCTGTTCAAGGAATTGGAGCGGGTGTTCGATATTTGTCACGGATGCCGGCGTTGTTTCAGTTTGTGTCACGCTTTCCCGACACTGTTTGATGCCATTGACGAGTCGCCGACACTGGAAGTCGATGGTGTTCCAAGGCCAGTATACTGGGAGGTTGTTGATCACTGCTTTTTATGCGACATGTGCTACATGTCGAAATGCCCGTACGTTCCACCCCATGAGTGGAATGTAGACTTTCCCCACCTGATGCTCCGGGCGAAGGCCAATAAATTTAAAAAAGAGGGTGCGAGCAAGCGGGATCGGCTGTTGGCGAGCACTGATACAGTTGGGCGCCTTGCCGGTATCCCGGTCATCGCCCAAACGGTGAATGCGGTAAATCGCAGCAAAGCGGGACGCAAAGTGCTCGAAAAGACGCTGGGTGTAGCCACTGATGCCCCGCTACCGCCGTACAGTCCCAAAGCATTTCGAAGCTCTGCCAGCACGATGCTGGACGCTGAGATCAGCGTGCAGGCAACGGCACGGACGACTGGCAAAGTCGCACTGTTTGCGACGTGCTACGGCAACCGTAATCAGCCGGACCTGGGGAGCGATCTGTTAAGCATTTTTCAGCATAACGGCATTGCGGTGACACTGGCCGACAAGGAAAAATGCTGTGGTATGCCGCGCCTGGAGCTGGGTGACCTCGAAAGCGTAGCGAAAAACAAGGAAGTAAATGTGCCGGCATTGGCGAAGCTGGTGGACGAGGGTTACGACATCGTCGCGCCGATACCAAGCTGCGTACTGATGTTCAAGCAGGAATTGCCGCTGATGTTTCCTGACGATCCGCAGGTACAAAAAGTACAGCGGGCGATTTTTGATCCATTTGAGTATTTGCTGTTGCGCCATAAAGACGGCAAATTGAACACCGATTTCAAAACGTCGCTCGGGAAAGTTGCGTACCATGCGGCCTGCCATGTGAGAGTGCAAAATATCGGCTTAAAAACCCGCGATATGCTCAATCTCGTGCCCGACACCTCTGTGGAAGTGATCGAGCGATGTTCGGGGCACGATGGAACGTACGGTGTCAAAAAACGCTTTCGCGATGCGTCCGTAAAAATTTGCCGACCGGTGGCCCGGCGGGTGGAGTCAGCCGCAGCAGATTATTACGCATCAGATTGCCCGATGGCAGGACAACAAATTGGCAGCGTACTGGCGGATAACAGTGAACCGACCCACCCGCTCAAGCTGATTCGTATGGCGTATGGAATATAACGGGAGTTAACTATGGTTCATCTGGCTCGTGAGGAGCTCTATTCACTTGAAACCTACGCACAAGAGCGCACAACGTTTCGCGCCCGGGTTCTGGCGGCAAAAAAGCAGCGTGCAGTGATGCTTGGTGAACATGTACGTCTGTTGTTCGAGAATCGTCTGACGATTCAGTACCAGGTACAGGAAATGCTGCGTATTGAAAAAATTTTTGAGGCGGCCGGCATCGAAGAAGAGCTTGAGGCGTACAATCCATTGATTCCCGATGGGGATAACTGGAAAGCAACCATGCTGATCCAGTATGAGGATGTCAGCGAACGCCGTGAGAAGTTGCGTGAATTGCTTGGCATCGAGAATCGGATTTGGGTCTGCGTGGGCGATCACGAGAAAGTTTTTGCTATCGCGGATGAGGATCTGGAGCGCGCTGACGGGAGTAAGACTTCCGCCGTACATTTTTTGCGTTTTCAGTTACCCGCTGATTTCATCAACAAAGTAAAAAATGGTGAACCGTTGTCTATCGGGGTGGATCACCCACAGTACCGGCATACCATTGAGCCCATAGGCGAGAAAACCCGGGCGTCACTGGCCGCTGATTTGAGTTGACGCAGCACCTCCTGTGTCCACATTTTGGTGCATGGTCAGTTGTGCTCGATGTTCAGTAACATCGGGGACTCAGGGCATTGGGGTTCGACTTGCCGTTCGGGCCTGGTTTGGTACGGGTCGCCGGCAAGCGGATAATAAAACAATTCGAAAAAGCGCTCTGACTTGGTTACACTTCCGCCCACTATGACTGCTCAAAGTGCCTAAGCCATGGCGACCAAATACGATGCCTCTGCAATAGAAGTGCTCAGCGGGCTCGACCCGGTGCGCCACCGGCCGGGTATGTATACCGATACCTCCCGCCCCAATCACCTTGCTCAGGAAGTCATCGACAACAGCGTCGATGAGGCCCTGGAGGGTCACTGTACAAAGATCACGGTAACGTTGTTCAAAGACGGTGGGCTCGAAGTCAGTGACAATGGCCGTGGCATGCCCGTCGACAAGCACCCCAAGCTGAAAATCTCCGGTGTCGAATTGATTCTCACCAAACTGCACGCCGGAGGAAAGTTTTCCGGCAAGAATTACCAGTATTCAGGTGGGTTGCACGGGGTTGGTGTGTCAGTAGTCAACGCGCTGTCCGGGCACCTGGAGGTGTGGGTCAGACGCGGTGGCAAAGAATACAACATGGCCTTTAAAAACGGCAACAAGGCCTCCGGTCTTGAGGTGGTGGGCAAGGTAGGACAACGCAATACCGGCACGACTATTCGTTTTTGGCCGGATGCAAAGTACTTTGACTCAGTAAAGTTTTCGGTGCCACGCCTGTTGCACGTACTGCGGGCAAAAGCCGTGCTGTGTCATGGCCTGGAAATGGTCTTTGTCAACGAAAAAACGGGTGAGAAAAAAACCTGGAAGTATGCCGGTGGTTTGCAGGACTACCTCGCCGAGGGGCTTGGCAAATGTCAGCGTATTCCACAATCGCTGTTTGCCGGTGATGTCGCCCATGAGGGTGAAACGGCGGAATGGGCGCTTGGGTGGCGCGAGGATGATGGCGATCTTGTATGTGAAAGCTACGTCAATCTTATTCCCACAAATCAGGGTGGCACTCATGTTAACGGGCTGCGTACCGGGCTGACAGAAGCGGTGCGTGAATATTGCGAGTTTCGATCGTTGACACCGCGAGGAGTCCGGATATCTCCGGAGGATGTCTGGGACCGACTGTGTTTTGTGCTGTCGGTCAAGGTTCGGGAGCCACAGTTTACCGGTCAGACAAAAGACCGTTTGTCCTCGCGCGAGTGCGCCGGGTTCGTCTCTACAGTGATCAAGGACGCTTTTGGGTTATGGCTGAGTCAACACGTCGAAACCGGTGACCAACTGGCCGGGGTGATTATCGCCAGGGCGCAAAGACGAATTCAGGCCAGCAAAAAAGTGGTGCGTAAAAAGATCACCACTGGACCGGCTTTGCCTGGGAAACTTGCTGACTGCAGTTCGCAGGCGCCGCAACTGTCAGAACTTTTTCTGGTCGAAGGAGACTCGGCTGGTGGTTCTGCGAAACAGGCGCGTGACCGGGAGACCCAGGCGATCATGCCGCTGCGTGGCAAGATACTCAATACCTGGGAAGTTTCCTCAAATCAGGTGCTCGCGTCCCAGGAAGTGCACGATATCAGTGTCGCCATCGGCGTGGAGCCAGGCTCTGCCGACATCAGCGGCTTGCGCTATCACAAAGTCTGCATACTGGCGGATGCAGATTCCGACGGGCTGCACATTGCAGCGCTGTTGTGTGCTTTGTTTCTGCGTCATTTTCGCCCGTTGGTCGAAAACGGACACATATTCGTGGCCATGCCTCCACTGTATCGCGTGGATGTGGGCAAGCAGATTTTCTATGCACTGGATGAAGATGAGCGTGAACACATACTGGCGCGAATCGAAACTGAAAAACTAAAAGGCAAGGTCAGCGTGACACGCTTCAAAGGGCTTGGAGAAATGAACCCGCTGCAACTGCGTGAAACTGCTATTCATCCTGATACCCGCAGGCTGGTGCGCCTGTCAGTTTCGGCACGAGATGGTGCAGACAAGCTTTTTGATATGTTGTTGTCGAAAAAACGCGCCGCAGACCGCAAAGCCTGGCTGCAGAAAAAAGGCGATCTTGCTGAAGTCATTTAACCCATTTACGATGGAAACGCTATGAAAAATCAGGAGTTTGATTTCAACTCTTCTGAGACACGGCCGATCAAAGATTTTACCGAGAGCGCCTATCTTGATTATTCCATGTACGTGGTGCTCGATCGTGCGCTACCGCATTTGTGTGACGGTCTCAAGCCGGTGCAGCGACGCATCGTCTATGCGATGAGTGAACTGGGATTATCCGCTGCCTCGAAACATAAAAAATCGGCGCGCACGGTGGGTGACGTGATTGGCAAATTTCACCCTCATGGCGACTCAGCTTGCTATG
>JABDLQ010000410.1 GCA_013002925.1 Gammaproteobacteria bacterium
CTTTTCATGCGCTTGTGTTTTTGCAGAGCCTGGCCAATAATCTGTCATGCTGCGTGCTGTGGTAAAAAAACAGGCACCACTAGCCCGATTGAAAATGTCATATACAGAGCTGATCGACGGGCTGGACCGCAGTTAAAAACGATGAAAATGCGGTTCACCAGCGTCATAACCCCAATCAATTCCGGAGTCCCGTTCCTGTGAATGTCAAAATAAACGAACTTATGTCGACGCTGGTCGTTACGGCACAGCCACATCATTCGGTCGAACATGTGCGCGCCATGTTGCACAAAAACAATATTAATTCTGTTCCGGTTGTGGACACCGATGGACATCCGGTGGGCATGGTGTCGGCTATTGATCTTGCCGGCAACCACAAACCGGGATCACCGGTAAATAAGATCATGAGTGAGCATGTGTATACCGTGCCACAATATGACGACATCAGTATCGCCGCGCGCATCATGCGCAACCATCGTATTCATCATGTTGTTGTGACCAATGAACAGAAAGTTGTCGGCATGGTAAGCGCATACGACTTGCTCAAACTCGTCGAAGATCATCGCTTTGTTGCAAAAAATGCACCGACCCCATCCAAACGAAAGGGCACAAAGCGTTTTTAAAGGAGAGGCAAGGTTATATGCAAGCTGTCAGTGACATTGTCCGGCCAATGGCCTGCCAGCTCTACAAACGCAAAACCGGCGCGATCTCTGCTTAAACGCATTGCCTGGTATTGACCGGTGCATACCGATGTGACACTGACGTTGGGACGGTAGCGACAAGCACCGTGGGGCTGATCATTTATCGGCGGCAGCAGGCAGTGTCAGGTGCAACACCAGGTAGCCCACAACTCCGGACAGCAGCGAGCCGCAGATGATGCCAAGTCGCTCGTCAAACAACAGATTGACGCCTGTTTCTTCGAAGGCCAGTGACGCGATAAACAAACTCATGGTAAAACCAACACCGCACAACAGTGCCGTACCGTAAATATGCGCCCAGCGAAGATTAGGTGGCAATCGAGCAAGGCCCAGCATGACACCCAACCAGCAAAACAAAAATACACCGACCTGTTTGCCTACAAACAGGCCCGCGATAATGCCGAAGGGGACCGGGTGCAACAGGTAGTCGAGCGACGCGCCAGCGAGCGAAATTCCAGCGTTGGCAAACGCAAAGACAGGTAGAATGATAAACGCCACCGTGGTGTGAAGGTTGTGCTCAAGTTCATGCAATGGGGAGTGCCCGTGCTCGCGATCGCGCAGCGGGATAAACATCGCCAGTATCACGCCAGCCAGTGTAGCGTGAACACCGGATTTTAGAACAGCTACCCACATAACGATGCCGATCATTATGTACGGAGACGTTGCCATGACTCCCTTGCGATTGATCACCCACAGAATGGGTAAACACGCCGCAGCGGTGACCAACGCGGTGAACGAGAGCTCGTTCGTGTAAAACAGTGCAATGATCAGAATTGCACCCACATCATCAAAAATCGCAACAGAGACGAGTAATATTTTGAGTGTCAGTGGTACTCGTTTGCCAAGCAAGGCAAGAATAGCCAGGGCAAACGCTATGTCCGTTGCCGCCGGAATTGCCCAGCCTTGTAGTGCAACCTGGTCATCATAATTGATGCCAACGTAAATCAATGCCGGTATCAACATTCCACCAATCGCACCCAGCGCGGGGAATACCACCTCTTTGGGGTCGGATAACTGTCCTTCGAAAACTTCGCGTTTTAGCTCAAGGCCAATAAGAAAAAAGAATATCGCCATCAGACCATCGTTGATCCACAGTAACAGAGGCTTGGCAATCGCAAAGTCACCGACGCTGATCTGCACGGGCAGATCGATCAAGGCATCGTAAAGTGGAGCCAATGGCGTGTTGGCAATGACCATGGCCAGCACGGCTGCCATCACGAGGATGATGCCGCTGGCTGTTTCAAGCTTTAGAAAATTTCTAATAGAATCAATCATTTGATCTTTCGGGGTTCCTTTGCAAGTATGGCGGCTTTTGTATTGCCCGAGATTTTTTGCATTACTGAGCCGGCAAGACTGTCACGATCGACGTGAATATCGCGTTAATCTGGCAAATGCAGACGAAGACCAGAACACATGGCGTAGTAAGGGTGCTGTTGTCCGCGCAATAGTACCGGAAAATTCTAATTGGGTGGGCGACATAAATAAAATTGATTCATTCACACGAAATCTGACTCCCAGTTGCGAAGTGATTGGGGTCGGATTATTCATAAGACGTCGATCTCCTGACAATTGAGAAAAAGACATTTAGCTGACTTGCTGTTTGGGTCGGTAGCAGGGCCTTGCCGAAACCGCAACCAAAGCTTTGGCAGTAATGTCCTGATATGTACAAAACCGCGTCGCTGACTACAGCCTTTGTTATGGATGATGCAAGTGAACAGCGTCAGCAAGGAGTATGACAACAAGGGCTTATACAAGGGCGCGCCGCGTTGACTGATTTCAATTAGAAATGTCTTGCAATGTACTCTGCCCCGGTTTTGTACTATTTTGGCAACATCACAATCCTGTACCGGGGAGTACCTTATGCGTTTGCTAATAACATTGATGTTGGCAATGGCGCTGTCTGCCTGCACACATGTAAAAACACAAACTGTCGATGTTTTTGGCGATGACACCGGTTGCATGGAAGGCCCGATGGCGCAATTTGGTCAGTACATCGGCAACTGGAACATCCGCAGTTCCGGGCTGGCACAGGACGGCTCGGGCTGGTCAGACGGCCCGGAGGCACAATGGGACTTTACGTGCCTGGGCAATGGCACGGCCATCCAGGATTTCTGGAAACCCGCAGGCAGCCCGGTCGGCACTAACTTGAGAACGTATAATTCCGCAAGCGGCTCTTGGGATATTGCATGGGCCGTAGGGGGTCAGCCGGGTTTTGCACATATCAGTGCAACACAGCAAGACAATGGCGAAATTGTCATGACCTATATTTCGCCGCCACAAGACCCACCACGCAAAATCACTTTTTTCCCGGCACAGGCGAACAGCTGGAAATGGAAACTGGAATTCTCGTTCGATGGCGGAACCACCTGGACCGAAGTGTTTCGTATTAACGCTACGCGCCGCCAATAAAACGTGCAGTGAAGTGGCCGGATCGCTGCTCCCTCACCAAACCGGACAGGTTAATTAAGTGGCACAGCTCAGTCCTGCCTGCTCAAAATGCTTGAGTCTCAGTGTATAAGTCTCGCCGGATTCGACCCCGACTGATGAACGCAATTTTGCCTGGCTTTGAAGCACTATTAAGAACGGCACCGCGTGATTGTGTAATTCCAGGTTAATGCTGCGGTATAAACTTATTGTTGTTACATGACGAGGCGCTAAAATACCCGGCATGAAAATTGCAATTATCGGCGCCGGCATCAGCGGCCTGACCACCGCTTTTTATCTGCAACGGGACCATCCTGAGTGGGATTTGTGCCTCTATGACGCCTGCGCGCACCCTGGTGGCACCATGCACACCGAGAATGTTGAAGGCTTTTTGTTTGAGGCGGGCGGCAACGGGTTTCTAACGAACAAACCGGACAGCCTGCAATTGGTAAGAGACAGCGGCGCGGATGACTTATTGATGCCAAGTTCAGACCTGGCACGCAGGCGTTTTATTTACACCGATCGATTACATCGCATGCCGGAAACACCTCCCATGTTTCTCAAGACCAAATTGCTCACGTGGCGTCAGAAATTGCGGGTGGCTGGTGAGTTTTTCATAAAGCCAGGCTCTGAGGATAAAGACGAAACGCTGCAGGAGTTTGGCAATCGCAGGCTGGGTCAGGGCTTTACTGATGTCATGCTCAACGCCATGGTGGCCGGAATTTACGCGACAACGCCCGATAAAATTTCAGTAGCTGCCGCATTTCCCCTGATTGCGAAACTTGAGCGGGAGCATGGTGGTCTGTTTCGCGGCATGATCGCAAAGCGTAAAAAAGGCGCGGGCCCCGGTGGCATCCTGATGAGCTTTCGCGGTGGCGTCAGCGCTTTTATCCGCCATCTGCACAAACACCTGGAAGCCGACTGGCAATTGTCAGCGCCTGTCACAAGCGTGGAAAAGGACGACACCGGCTACCGGGTGGCAACAGTGAACGGCAGCAGGGAGTTTGATCAGGTGATTATCTCCGCGCCAGCATATGCGGCATCCAACATGTTGCATAGGCTTGACGACGAATTGAGCAGGCGGCTGGCAGCAATTGATTATTCGCCGATAGCTGTAGTTGGGTTTGGGTACGAGAGTCTTGCACATGATCTCGACGGCTTTGGCTTGCTGACAACAGCTAACGCCGGGTTGTCCATCCTGGGCGTACTGTGGGATAGCAGCATTTTCCCTGACCGGGCTCCCCCGGGTGCCAGGTCCGTGCGCGTCATGATCGGCGGTCAAAGAAACCCGGAGCTGGTGCAGCTGGATGATGGTGAGCTGATAAAAATCGCATCGGAAGGCTTGCAGCAGACCATGGGTATCGATCAGCCCTGCGACACCGTGTTTGTAAAACGATGGCCGCGGGGAATACCCAGCTACGCACCCGGTCATATTGACCGCGTTGATGCAATTTTTGAGCAACTGCAAAGCCATGCGGGGTTACACCTTAGCAACAACGCGTATCGTGGCATCGCAATGAACGATGCGGTACGGCAGGGACGAGAGCTTGCGGAACAACTTGGATAACAGACAGGCTGGTGTCCGTAAATAAAGCGTGGTCTGGCTGAGGTTATCTTTTGATTAAGGCGTCAGACCACTGGGACCCGGGGGACGCAAGAAGAACTCGGAAAAAACGGCAAAATCGACAAAGTTGGTAAGACCGTCGCCGTTAAAGTCCGCATTACCTTTGTGGCTCGTATTAAAAAAGGGCGCCCAAAGCGCGACATCGGCAAAGTTCACGATACCGTCGTCATTCAGGTCCGGATCACAGATATTGCCGTAGCCATCGCCATTGGTGTCACGTTGCTCGGCGTTTGTATGCAACTGGCAGTTATCTACTGCGTCTTCAACGCCATCGCCATCGGAGTCGACCACCAGCAGGCGCGGCCAGAAATCACCCCGTAAGGCCAGGTACATCCACGCGCCCGGCGAAATCCCGGTGGACTCGGTGTTCCAGCCGATACCGG
>JABDLQ010000444.1 GCA_013002925.1 Gammaproteobacteria bacterium
AGCTGAAGCCGAAGGCAAATGCGGCGAAGGCAAATGTGGTGGCGACAAAGCCGAAGCCGAAGGCAAATGCGGCGAAGGCAAATGTGGTGGCGATAAAGCCGAAGCCGAAGGTAAATGCGGCGAAGGCAAATGTGGTGGCGATAAAGCCGAGGCCGAAGGTAAATGTGGCGAAGGCAAATGTGGTGGCGACAAAGCCGAAGCCGAAGGTAAATGCGGCGAAGGCAAATGTGGTGGCGACAAAGCCGAAGCCGAAGCTGCAGCAGCAACCGAAAAAGCCGGAAGCTCGTCTTCCTCTGCAGGTGGCGCCACTGGTCCGCTGTTCCTGCTCGGCCTGATACCGGCAGTATTACGCCGCAATCGCAAAAACTGATCTGACGAAAGTCAGGTGTCGAATGAAAAGCCGCGGCAGTGCCGCGGCTTTTTGTTATCTGACGATCATGAACCGTAAAAGACCAGACTCCGACGCAGGACCGTAACCGACCTGGTCGAAATTGAGTGGCAGGTACCAGCTCACAAACCGGCCTGTATCCCTCATGACAATCAAAAACTTGTGTCATCAGTCCAGAAAATTGCGCTGCGCTGCGACCTTTTTGATCGCACTGTCATCTATAATTCAACGCGCTAACAAGATTAGCGCCGCGGAAATAACCATCGAGGACTACCAATGAAAGCAATATCTGAAAAACTAGCCATGACTCTGACACTCGCGGGAATGACGTTCTTTGCGCTGTCAGTCAGCGCCGGCGATGCTGTCAAATCCGTCAAAATATTGAAAATCGACAGTGGCGATGGCAGCCCGGTCGAACTCAGGTTTGACGGCGATACCCAACTTGAGAGTTTGGCAGACGGCGAAACACGTACGCTGACCACAGCCAATGGTGAAGCGGTGACGGTGACCCGCAATGGTGACCAGCTTTCGCTGTTAACCAGTTCAGGCAAGACCGTACAACTCCCGGTCCTGAACCACGCTGAGCGACATTCAGTTGACAGTCACCATGAAAAACGGCAGATAAAAATCGTTCATCGGGACGGTGACGATGCAACGCAGATTATGATCGTAAGCCCAGGCGGTCTCAGCGATCAGGAACAAGCCACGATTCGCCAGGCAATCCAGTCTGCCGGCATCGACAAAGAAATTCTTTTCATCGGCGGAGAAATGGAAGCCAATATTGAAATGGATATCGAAATTAATGACTGACCGTGTGTTTGGGCTCTGTCAGGAGTGTTTCTGCAGAGTTTGATTCAGTCAAAAAAGATGACATCGGTTTTCGAAATTTACCGGGTGACTGACGCAACATCTTCGATGCGCGGCAACAAAGCTGCGGAAGCTCCTCAGGAGCGCCATGGAATTAGACTGGAATCTACAGCAGATCGCGGCTTGATGTTGTGCAGTCCTCAACGCCAAAGGTCGGGCTAGCGAATACCTTTTGGATCCATCGCAGGAGCGGCTTCCAGCCGTGATTGGTGCTGACGTTTGACCCAAATCCTTTGTCGCGGCAGGATGCTGTGCACAGCCCGCACAGCCAACCGCCCGACTAGTAAATGCTCCCGAGGTGCTTCTGCCGGTGACTTAATGGACTGTTAAAAGCTATCGGAATTCGCTTGTCCCGTCCTAAAATACGTTGACGGGTTATGAAAAGGCCAGCTGCAATAAAAAAAGCCCCGCGAGAGCGGGGCTTTTTCGTCGTACTGCCTAACGGGTGTTCCTATGGTGCAGGAACACACGCGTTAGCACTTGGGCCCGGGGGCTCTAGAAATGCTGCCGCAAAGTTATTTGGTGGTGCACCGAGATCCCCGAAGTTGATCGCTCCATCATCGTTAAGATCAAAATCGGGATCATAGAGACCGCCGTTAGGTCCCGGGCCGCCGCCGTCAGTAGTAAAGATTGACAATCCCAACTGCTGAATGTCGGTGAATTGGACGACGCAATTATTATCGTAATCAAAATCACACACATTACCGAACCCGTCACCGTTGCTGTCACGCTGATCCGCATTCGCGACGTCGGTGCAGTTATCGACGCTGTCGGTCACGCCATCACCATCGCTGTCCGGATCCGTGACTACCAGAGCTGGTAACAGACACCACTCGTTCAGCGTTCCGGTATCACCACCGGCCGAGTCGCTAACATCCAGACGCCACGTTCCACCAATACTCTCGCCGGCAAAATCACCCAAAGTACCTTGAGGGTTTACGATGCCTCCGATCGCGGGTGGCGTGGTACTGCACTCGTTTTCAACAATTACCGACGAGGTGTCATTGAACTCAGCAGCAATATCGTTTTCCTGACAGCCGAAGCCCGTACCTGTAGTTCCGGGTCTGTTCATCAACTCCACCGAAGTGCCGGTGTCTTCATGGACCAACGTCAGCGTAACATCGCCCACCCAGGTGTGCGATGCATCCACCGTCACCGCCAGTGAATCAATCACACCGGTGTCCGCAAGTGGCAGGGAATCAGACACGGTGACGTTATCCACGATGCCCAATCCCGGTGCAGTGCAAATGATCGCCCCGGTCGTGAACGAATTCACCGTACTGTCAGCACCATCACCGCAGGCGTTATTACCGCTGACACGCCAGTAGTAACTGGTCTCCGGGGATAACGCCACTGCCGATGTATAGCTTGTCGTGCCTGTGGATCCGGTTTCGACGATAGATGTGAAGTCAGGGTCCGTAGCAATCGTAATGTCATATGACGTCGCACCCAATATGGAGTCCCAGTTGAAGGTCGGCATGATCGCCTGATCCGTGGCGCCGTCTGCCGGCGATGTCAGCGTTGGCACGCCCGGTGCAGCGTCTGCGGCAGATACATTCAGTGTCAGGGCACGATCGTCAACACCGGCGGCGCTGCCGACGATGTCAAACGAGTAATTACCCGAAGCAACAGTTCCGCCCACTGTCACCGTTGCCACTGACGTTCCCGGCGGATTCACCGGGTTGGCGCTGTAATTTACCACAAAGCCCGCCGGTGCACCCGGGTTGCTCAAAGTCACAGGATCCGAGAAGCCAAGAATCTGGCCAACAGTCAGATTGGTGTCAAATGAATCCGGTACACAAACTTCAGCACTAGCCGTATCGCCGCTCAATGTGAAGTTCGGTGCGGCACCGATGTTATCAAGATCAGCCGCATAGACGTCCTTCTCATTGGGTGGGCCTTCACGATTATCGGTCCATACGGTAATGACTTTGCCGCCGACAACCGAAACGCCATTGTAATCGCCCCACTCCTGGCCATCGGTCAGGTTGGCCGAGGTCGCCGATGATACTCTTTCAGGTTCGTTCCATGTCACGCCGCCATCGGTTGAAATGGTGTAGTACAGATCAACGCCCGTACGACCAGTGGAATTGCGCGTATCGTAATACACCACGTGAACGTTACCGACTTCGTCGACGGTGAGCCACTGGTTAAAACGGTCCACGGTCAGGACATCAGCCGTTGGATGCGGGAACGAGAAATTCCAGGTCGCACCGCCATCGTCCGAGTAGGCCACCTTGACCTGGGTGTGGTTGTTTGCGGCGATACCCGATTCCGGACCATTGGTGTCGGTCCAGGACGCATAGACGCGGCCATCAAAGGGTCCACCGGAACGGTCAGCGTCCGCTGCCACATAGATCCACGCATTACGTGACTCCATCGACGGAATCGGCCAGTCAAACGAGGCGTTCGTACTGTCGACCACAATGGGTGTTCCGTAGGTATTACCACCGTCGGTTGATTTCAGCAAAATGATTTGTTGAGTACCAAAGGCGCCATAGAAGTTATAAACATCGCCGTTTGAGGTGGTCGTGATATCGCTGCCGATACCACTGGGTGCGCCACCAAAGGCCTGGATGGTAAACGTTGTGCCCCCGTTGGTTGATCGGGCAATTTGCATGGTGTTACCGTTGTGATACGTGATGTAGATATTGTCCTGGTGTGGCGAGGTGGGGGAAATATCCACGTGCAGAAACTCTTTGTCACTGCCACTTGGCGTAATATCGACGCGGTCCTGCCAGGTAACGCCCTGGTCAAGTGATCGCCAGAAGGACACGCCAATCGGACTGCTAAGCGCCGCGACATAGGCCACTGATCCATCAGACGACCAGCCCACCGTAGGATCACAACAAGTGCTCGGCAAGACCCCCTGAATCGTCCAGGTATCGCCACCGTTAGCCGAATAGTACATTTCCTGGCCGCCGTTGTTGTTGGAACCGGCAATAACCCGATCCGGATTGGAGGGATTAATTTCAACAGTAATTTCGTTGGCGCCCAACACCGCATTCAGTTGCAACTCACCGTTCACCGGTACCGGCACACGATTGGCTTTGGGATCCGGTCCCCAGATTTTGCCGTTACGCTTTACACCACCGTATTTGTGGCGGAAGTACTGCCATGCGGCACGCGGATATTGTACCGGTCCGGTTTTTTGCAAGTGGGGCCACGCTTTGCGTAACTCCACCCGAAAAAACGCGGGTATTTTTGCCGACAGTTCGGTTTCGTTTTTGGATAAGTACGTCAGATCGTCAGCCGTCAGACTATAGTTACGATCGTCCCACAAACCCATTTTGGTCAGACTCTGATAGTCCACACTCTTGTCGACGCCTCGTGATTGTTCGACACGTGCAGCGGGCATGCCGTAAATTTCAGCAGCGACAGCGGAGGATAGTGGAGCAATGCCAAAAAGCATCGTAAAAAGAGCAGCTACGCAAAAACGCACTGAAACAGTGCTGGTGGTTTTGTACTTCATGTTGACCCCTGAAATGTTTAAAACAGCGCTTTGAGAAAATTGTTATATTTTTGTCGCCGTTTAATTCTTATTAGCAACAGATTGCCGACGACGCCTGAGTATAGCCTAAAATATTCTCAAAAATCATAGCGTTTACATAACAAAATGCGCCGCCCTCCCGTCATTAAAGTTAGATTTTATTGATAAAATTCAATGTGATAGATGTCGATGAATCGGGAATTTGTAGATCCGTACTGCGGCAGAGGATTAGAAATTTCCTTCTACATCGAGCCTCAGATGCCGGCCCGCCGCGTCGATACCGGAACCGTGATAACGATAACTTCGGTCAAATACGTTGTTCATTCGCGCTGAAACCCGCCATTGGCTCCCCGGGTTGTAGCTCCACAACAGGTTCAGGACTCCCCATCCGGGCGTCCCGGCGGGGTTGATCCGTGGGTCCCGGATATCCCTGGCACACAATCGATTCTGCTGATCGGCAAATGTCCACTGGGCCCCGGCACGCCAATCACTGCGCTCATAGTGCCAGCCAAATCGTCCGTTCAAAGGCGGTACCCGATCCGCGGGCTCGGTGCCCTGATTCGCAATGCTCGTTTCGCCGTGTGTGTAGTTCATCGTCATATCGAATAGGTGCCGTTCACCCATTTGCCATTTTCCGGACAACTCAACTCCTTGCAAAGACAGCGAGCTGGCGTTTCGACTCTGCACGATATCGCGACCACCGGGGTCGACCATACCCGTAAACACCGAAACGATTTTGTCCTGATAGTCGCTGCCCCAGATAACCGCTTCCACTGTGCCGCGCGAGTGCGTAATCCTGAGACCCAGATCACCCGTGATCACCGCTTCCGGGCCAAGATCCGGATTGGCAATGTTGAAACGGTTTCCTGGACGCGCTCCGAGCGTTCCGAGGTCAAAAATATTTGGCGCCCGGAAGCCGCGCGCAAGATTTGCCACCAGATCAGTGGTGTCACTTAACGCATAGAGAATTCCGGCACTACCCGAAAGATCCAGGTTGGAAATCTGCGCCGCCGCACTGGATGCAGTCATCGCCAGATCCACCCGGGCGTGACTCAGACGCAGTCCCACATCCAGCAGCAAATTCCTGCTGATGCCGATGCGATCATGTACATACGCATCAACATTGGTCAGCGTGGACCCGTCCGGAAAGCGCGCTCTCACCACGCTACTGTTGCCGGTAGCCAGGTCCGTTTCAATTCTTGAGCTGGACACTTCGTCATGATAAATATCGATGCCATAGGTCAGCGCATGGCTATCGGATTCGATGGCTGAGCCCTGTACCGTCAAGCCCAGCAAGTCGCTGCGGTTAGCCTCGTTTCTTACGGCCATGCTTCCGAAATCCTGAGTCCGTCTACCATCGCGCATCTGCTGCCAGCCAAGGTGAATCTCCAGAGCGTCCAGCCAGCGACCATACCCTGCCGACTTATGGCTGCCATGAACAAACAAGCGCGAATTGGGCATAAACAAGAACTGTTGGGATG
>JABDLQ010000475.1 GCA_013002925.1 Gammaproteobacteria bacterium
ATACTGTGCGTCCGTGTCTATCGTGGCCGTAGCGTAAAACTCCAGCGTTTTCACGACTGACGATAGTCTCCATTGTCACATCGGGCTCGTCGGACTCTGGCACGTAGCGAAAGCGGACCGGCGAAGAATTGTGACGAATGGCACTTACCTTGCCACCCATACTATAGTCAATCAGTAAATCCGGATCTCCACCCGGTGAATGAGCGCTCACCAGGCGATTATCGGCATCATAGTCGTACTTCCAGGCATGACCGCCGAGGTCCAGCACGGTGGTCAAACGTCCCTGAGCATATGCGAACCGAACCTGCTTCCCGCTGGTGGCACTGAATTGTGTGATGCGGCCCTTCTCATCCCGCGATACTTCCACGCCTAACGCGCCGGCTGACACCTTCATCAGACGCTCCTCGGCGTCGTAGATCAGATGGACCTGGCTACCATCCCGATGGGTTACGGTGCGTAACCGATAGGTTGTGCCATCTCCACTGAGTTTGAACGTCTTTACCAGGCCGTTGCGATAATAGACGCTCAACGCCGTTGCACTTTCAAACCGCATGTCATTCCAACTGCGGAGTTCCGGCCGGACCGCTGCAAGATTTTGCGCCTCACGTTTCAGCAAAATTTGTGCTCCTGTAGATCCCGCATAGCGATAATGACCATCAGCGAGCAATGATATGGTCTCGGCAATTGACAGGCGCCAACCGGTGTTGCCAAAGTCAGACCCCATTGACAGCGCCGAGTCATAAATTCTGCGTATGACTATGGGTGTTGGGCCCAATTCAATCAGATCAGTGCGCAAGAATGTGACGTTACCACGGCTGGTATTGACGAATGCAACGGGCACACCATCATAGACGCTTTGCAAAACAGGCCGATAAACTGTCAAACGTCGGCGGGTGGACACTTCGTTTAATAAATCAGTAAATGGCAGCATCTGTTCAAACGACACCGATACTTCCTGCGCAACGACACCCGTCTGACCTGCCAGGGTGATCCACAATAACCCCAATGCGGTAATCCGCCGCAACCCCCAAACACACGCTTTCATAACAACCTCCATGTAGACTGAAATACTGCGTTGATACATATCGGCTGATACATACCGACAGGCACTTCCTGTTAGCCTGTTCTTTTGCCATTGGCAAGAACTTAGTCTGAACGCAGGCTGACCTATGCTCAACCGGAGAATTAGGGCAAAATATATGAAATTGTGGGGACTTCTGGAAACAACGAACACAGGAGTGCAACATCACCAGCGTAAAAACTGAATGCGCTGACACGCGGCATCTCGCCAGATGCCATCATCCTGAATCACGACACAGGCCACTCAGGGCTTATAACGAATCGAGTTTATGTCTGAAAATAATGTAGTTATTTTATGGCTGATCATTGGGATGATGGCGGGTGTGATCGGCGGTTTTATTATTGCATTGTATCTGCGTGGCCAAAACCTCATCGATAAACTCGAGCAACGCGCCAAAATGTTGAGCACTGTTGTTGATACTGCGGTCGATGCAATCATTACGATTGATAAATCGGGCAGTATCGTCACCGTAAACCCGGCGGCGGCCCGCATGTTTGCTTATCGTAGCGATGATATGATTGGACACAATGTGAAAATGTTAATGCCAGAACCATTTCACACTGATCACGATGATTATATTGCCAATTATCTGGCCACCGGAAAACGCAAAATCATTGGTATCGGGCGTGAGGTTTCGTGCAGGCGCAGTGATGATTCCGAGTTTCCGGCTGACCTGGCCATCAGCGAAATCCCCGGTAATGGTCTGGCACGCTTTGCGGGGATATTGCGTGACCGCACCGAGCACGAAGATTTTCTGAATCGATTACAAAAACAACAGGAAAGTCTGGCGCATGTGAACCGTTTGGGCACGCTTGGCGAAATGACCGCCGGGCTTGCCCATGAAATCAATCAACCCCTGACGGCAATTGCTACCTATGCGCAGGCAGCACAGCGCTTGCTTGATGGCGCCGGCGACAACCGGAACCAACTTAAAACGGCATTGGTTCAGGTCGATGAGCAGGCACATCGTGCCGGGGCTGTCGTACGCCGTATGCGTGCCCTGGCAAAAGGCGAACAAACTGAGCGAAAATTTTGTGATCTCCATCAGCTTATTGAAGATATCAAACCGCTGATTACACTGGATGCGAGGCATCGCGGTGTTGCAGTGATTTACGAGCTCGCACCCGAAAATACCGATGTATTTGTTGACAAGGTGCAAATTCAGCAGGTTATGCTCAATTTTGTGCGTAATGGCATAGACGCCATGGACTCCGTACCGGCCGGCAAACGACGCCTGATCATCAGCACGGAAGTAATCCATGATCACCAGCTGAAAACTGCGGTGCGTGATTTTGGGCATGGCGTATCGAACGAAAGCGTCGATGGTCTGTTTCACCCGTTTTTTACCACCAAAGTCGACGGTATGGGAATGGGATTGTCCATCTCGAAATCCATCATTAGCGCACATGGAGGCACCATCGGCTTTGAGCACCCTTCCGGTTTGGGCGCCCGATTCTGGTTTATACTGACGACTCACAAGAAGGAGCGTGCAAATGAATAAAAATCACGAACCGGCGGTTTACGTCGTTGACGACGATGCTGCGGTCAGGGACTCTCTGGGATTTTTGTTCAGCTCGGTCGATTTAAAACACCACACCTTTGCCAGCGCCCAGGATTTTTTGACAGCATTTCAACCTGATTTAGCGGGGTGCCTGGTGCTGGATATCAGAATGCCGGGCATGAGTGGTCTTGAACTGCAGGAAGAACTCAACACTCGTGGCTCTACTTTGCCCGTCATTTTTATCACAGGTCATGGTGACGTTCCCATGGCCGTGGAAGCCATGCGTCACGGCGCACTTGATTTCATCCAGAAGCCCTTTCGGGATCAGGAATTGCTGGATCGCGTCAATACCGCTTTGGACACCAACAAACGCGTGCGGACCGATAACCTGGAAACGTCACAGCTGCGTAAACGCTATGAATCACTGACCAGCCGCGAAAAAGAAGTATTCGCAAAAGTAGCAAACGGCAAGGCCAATAAAGTGATTGCTTACGAGCTTGGCGTGAGTCAGCGCACGGTAGAAATACATCGCTCACATGTTATGGAAAAAATGGCGGCGCGCAGTCTGGCCAATCTGGTCAAAATGCAGATCAAGCTCATGAGGAATTAGCAAGTCGTCACGCTAGGTACTAATACGCATTTTTTGCCGCGTCGCCAATGACTAATCTACAGAGGCCTGTTTGAGCCACTAAAGCCATGCGATGAATTACGCTGATTCCAGCCCTCATGACGCGACCCTGTCGCATGTGCTGTGTGTCGTTGATCCCAATCCCGGTGTATGCAATTCGCTGACCGTGCTGCTTGAAGACCTTGCACGGATTCAGTCCTTTGATTCCGGCGAGAGTTTTCTGCGCGAGTTCTCTCCGACCCTCCAGCTCCCCTCGTTGCTGATCACAGAAAGTTGCTTACCGGGCATATCGGGCCTGACGTTGTATGAAAAGCTTAACAGCCAGGATTTTCGGGTGCCAACCATCATCCTGGCCACGCACAACAATGTGCAGGAAGCCGTGGTGGCAATTCGTGCCGGCGTCCATGATTATTTCGAAAAACCCTTCAATGCATTTATGGTACGTTGCAGCGTCGAGTCGGCATTGCAGAACACCACTTCCTGACGCTATGGTGCCAGTTGGCCGTTTTGCGTTACCCTGAACGGCGCAATGACTGCAATATAAAATTTTTAACCCGCGACTCAGTTGTGGGTCTTTATTCTGCTTGTACTGGCGCAAAAAATTGAAAATCGTAAAGCTATTTCTGGTGTTTATCAGCCTGATGGCCTGTGTTTTTGCACTGGGCTTATTTGGTTATTACAAGGGCTGGCATATCGACAAATACGAACCGGTGCAGCTGTCGCAGCTCCTGACACCTGGTTACGAGATTTTTACTCCATCGGACCAGGGGCCTTATCCGACGGTCGTTGGATTTCATGGTTGTTCCGGAATGCTCGAAGGCAATCGTGACTGGGCCAGGTTTCTGCGTTCATTAGGGTATGCCGTGGTGCTGGTGGATAGCATGAGCTTTCGAAACCTGGACTGGCCGGCAGTGTGCGCCGGCGAAACTCTCTGGGGATCAGAGCGCGCAGGTGATGTGATCGCGGCCGTTCAGGACGTCCGCCAGATGAGATTTGTTGACCCTCAGAAAATAATTTTAATGGGGTGGTCGCATGGCGGCTGGACCCTCATGGACGTGCTGGCACTGGTTTCTGACGGCAAGAAGCCGACCAACCTGACGCACGTACCAGCCAATGCTCTCGATGGGGTCATTGGCAGCGTGTTGTTCTATCCATTTTGCGCATTTCCGGCAGTCAGTCGTGACGGCTGGACACTGAAATTACCGACGCATTTTGTTTTTGCAGAAAAGGACAGTGTGGTGCCCAATGCCGCCTGTTATGAGGTCATCGACAAGTTGTGGGCGGACAAACACCCGGTGACTTATTACACCTATGAAGGCATCGATCATGCGTTTGACATGCGCACCAGTGATTTTTATGAAGGCACTTTGCAGAACGTACCCGACGCCACCCTGGCCGCGCGGAAGCACATAGCAGCCTGGCTTGAGGCGCTGCGTTAGAGCGGCCTGGGTTCGGATCGCAGCCAACGGCTAGCCTACCCCAGATCAAACCGATGACGGTTCATTGGCAAATTGCGAATGCGCTCGCCGGTAGCGGCAAACACAGCATTGGCAATCGCCGGAGCAATTGGCGGTGTACCGGGCTCACCGGCACCACCTGTCGCACCACCGCCATTGATTATATAGGTTTCAATGTCAGGGGCATCATTCATGCGAACCGTTTGATAATCATGAAAATTACTTTGTATCACACGGCCCTGTTCGATTTCGATATTGCCATACATCGCAGCAGTCATGCCGTAGATAATCCCGCTCTCCATTTGCGCGACAAAACTGTCCGGATTGACCGCAATACCGGCATCAGCAGCACACACAATTTTTTTGACCTGGATTCCGGAACGATTGACGGCTACGTGTGCCACCTGTGCAACGATAGTGCCAAACGACTTACGAATAGCAATTCCCAGACCCTCATTGGCTTGTTGCACGCGGCCCCAACCTGCAAACCTGGCCGCGGTATCCAGGACTTTCAGGTAGCGCGGTTCATGCGCCAGCAACTCGCGACGGTATTCATAGGGATCGCGATTTGCGGCGACCGCCAGTTCATCGATAAAAGACTCGACAAAAAAACCATGCTGTGAATGATCAACGCTGCGCCATGGCCCGAAACGGATATGCATGTCCGGCTCGGTAAAACCGATCCGCTGATTATCAATCGCATACGGAATGTGGCTGGCATCCTTTGGATCGTGCTGGAAAACGAAGTAATTTTGCCAGGCTACCGGTCTGCCGTCGGCACCGAGGGCTGCTTTGAACCGACTGACGGCAGCGGGACGATAATGATCCTGCTGCACATCTTCCTCACGAGACCAGATCAGCTTGACTGGCGTGCCCACCGCCCTGGATATGAGGGCGGCCTGCACGGCGTAGTCCGCAATCGCCCGGCGTCCAAACCCGCCCCCCATCGTGTGATTGTTGACCGTGACCCGGTCGTTGTCGATATCGAGTGCCGCAGCTACCTCATAAGCAAGACCCAGTGGATTTTGCGTGCCTGTCCACAGTTCGCAGGCATTATCAAAGAAGTGGGCGGTGCAGTTCATAGGCTCCATCGTCGCATGGGCCAAAAAAGGCACGGTATATTCGGCACTGATCACATCATTCGATGCGGATAAAGTGGTCGCAGCATCACCGGCACTGACTTCGATAGCCGGTTTATCGGTGTCCAGCGAGTTGCGGAATGAACGCATCAGGCTTTCGGAATTTACACTCTCCAGTCCTGTATCACTAAAGCTCAGGTTTGCGCGTCCAAAAGCCTGCTGGGCATGCCAGTAGCTACTGGCAACAACTGCAACGGCACTGGGTAACTCGACGACTTCACTGACGCCCGCAGCATTCAGCATTGCCTCGCGATCCCACGTTTTCGGCGCAGCACCAAAAACCGGCGCTGCCTGTATAGCCGCATATTGCATATTCGGGATGCTGACATCGATGCCGAATTTTGCCGTGCCGTCCACTTTGGCCGGTAAATCGAACCTGGGGACAGAACGACCGATCAACCGGAACTGCTCAGGGGATTTCAAGACCGGATGAGCCGGCATGTCCTCGGCCACCGCTGCAGTCGCAAACTCTCCGAACGTAGCACGTTTGCCGTCTGGCCCGTGAATCACACTATCGGCTACACTCAGCGCGGTGCTATCTGTCTGCCAGGCCCTGGCCGCAGCGCTTAACAGCATCGCCTTCGCGGCAGCACCGGCGACCCGCATCGTCAATTCCCCGGTAAAACGGATGCTCGCACTGCCACCGGTGACCTGCAGACCCATATGCTGGGTGGCCTTACGGAAGACTCCGTCAACCGTACCCATCAGGATTGACGGAACTTGCGCTTCGCCAATAATAAAGCCTCGTG
>JABDLQ010000043.1 GCA_013002925.1 Gammaproteobacteria bacterium
ACACGTATTTTTGGCCCGGTGACTCGCGAGTTGCGTGGCAGCAAGTTTATGAAAATTGTTTCTCTGGCACCTGAAGTTCTCTAGGACTGGAGATAGGAATCCGACATGCACAAGATCAGAAAAGGCGATGAAGTCATAGTTGTTTCAGGCAGTGACAAGGGGCGTCGCGGCGTGGTGCTGCAATTTTTGCCATATAACCGGTTGCTGGTTGAAGGGGTCAATGTTCGCAAAAAGCACATCAAGGGAAACCCCCAGGATCCGGCGGCCGAAAGCGGCATCGTCGATCGTGAAACTTCGATTCATATTTCGAACGTGGCTTTGTACAACCCGATCGCAAAAAAAGGCGACAAGGTTGGGGTGCGACAGCTTGCCGATGGCAAGCGCGTCAGGTTTTTTAAATCCACTGATGAAGTCGTGGATATTTAACGGGTGAGTCAGATGAGCAGGTTACAGACATATTACACAGAAACCGTGGTGCCCAAGCTGCAAAAAGAATTGCAGCTGACCAACGTGATGGAAGTACCAAAGATCACCAAGATCACCATTAACATGGGTGTTGGTGAAGCGGTTGCGGACAAGAAAGTTATCGAGCATGCAATGAGCGACCTGGCACGGATTTCGGGACAAAAAGGACTGGTTTGCAAGGCCCGCAAATCAGTGGCGTCATTCAAGATTCGTGACGGCTATCCAATAGGTTGTAAAGTCACTTTGCGTCGTGAGCGCATGTACGACTTTTTTGACCGCCTGGTCAACATCGCGATTCCGCGTGTGCGGGATTTCCGGGGGTTGTCACCAAAAGCGTTTGATGGCCGTGGAAACTACAACATGGGCGTCAAGGAACAGATTATATTTCCAGAGATCGATTTTGATCAGGTAGATGCTATTCGCGGTATGGATATTGCGATCACGACTTCTGCCAGAAACGACAACGAAGGCCGGGCGCTGTTAAGTGCGTTCAGTTTTCCATTTAGAAAATAGAGGGTTGCCTGAATGGCCAAACGATCAATGCTCCAGCGTGAGTTGAAGCGACAAAAAACAGCTCGACGGTTTGCTGCAAAACGTACTGCGTTAAAGGCAGTGATCAAATCTGTGCATAGCAGCGATGACGAACGGGATGCGGCAATGCTCAAGTTGCAGAAGCTGCCGCGTGATGCCAGTCCGAGCCGCCAGCGTAACCGCTGCAGTATTTCGGGGCGACCGCATGGCTATTACAGAAAGTTTGGTCTGAGCCGGAACATGCTCAGAAAGGCCACCATGAATGGTGAAATTCCTGGCTTGCGTAAGGCCAGTTGGTAACGAAAGGTTGAGGAAGCATTCATGAGTATGTCCGATCCTATTGCTGATCTTTTGACACGTATTCGTAACGGTCAAAAAGCGCAAAAAACGCAGGTTGTTATGCCGTCTTCGACGAAGAAACTGGCGATCTGCAAGGTGTTGAAAGATGAAGGCTACATTGACGACTTCAATGTGGCTACAGAAGGCAGCAAGTCAGAACTTGCAGTGGATTTGCGTTATCACGAAGGACGACCCGTTATTGAAATGATCAAGCGCGTGAGCCGTCCCGGGTTACGGATCTACAAAGGCTGTGACGAACTGCCAAAAGTATTGGGTGGCCTGGGCGTGGCGATAGTGTCAACGTCGCAGGGCGTGATGACTGACCGACAGGCGCGGGCGAACAACCAGGGCGGCGAAGTGCTGTGCCTGGTCAGTTAAGCCGGTAACACACGACGGATAAGATTATGTCGAGAATTGCAAAACAACCTGTGACATTGCCAAAAGGCGTCGAATATTCGATGTCCGGCAGAACTGTCACGATTAAAGGCGGCAAAGAGTCACTGACTCTGGATGTTCATCCCAATGTGAAAGTTGAACAGGATGGAGACTCCCTGGTCGTCACGCCGGCAGGCGGTGGTCGGGCCGGTGTCGCGATTGCCGGAACCACACGTTCGCTACTGAACAACATGACAGTCGGCGTAACAACCGGTTTTGAGCGCAAGCTGAAACTGGTTGGAGTCGGTTACCGGGCACAGGCGCAGGGCAATAAGCTGAACCTGACATTGGGCTTTTCCCACCCGGTTGTATATGAAGTGCGTGATGGGGTGAGTGTTGAAACCCCAAGTCAGACAGAAATTGTTCTGCGCAGCAGCGATAAGCAGAAGGTCGGTCAGGTGGCTGCAGAGATTCGTGCCTTCCGGCCGCCAGAACCCTACAAAGGGAAGGGCGTTCGTTATGAAGACGAACGTGTCATATTGAAAGAAGCCAAAAAGAAATAGGCTGAACCGGTAGAAACGGCAGGAAAGACTATGGACAAGAAACAATCCCGATTACGCAGAGCTCGTAAGCCCCGTGCCAAGATGCGCGAATTGCGAGTGCATCGGCTGAGCGTGCACCGCACTCCGCAGCATATCTACGCCCAGGTGCTGGCGCCGGAAGGTGGCCAGGTAGTCGTGGCGGCATCGACGGTTCAAAAAGACTTGCGAAGCTCATTAAAAAGTACCGGCAATGTTGCTGCCGCAAAAGCAGTAGGCGCGGCAATTGCTGAAAAGGCCATCGCGGCTGGCGTCAAAGAACTGGCGTTTGATCGATCCGGGTTTCGTTATCACGGGCGCGTAAAGGCTCTGGCTGATGCGGCGCGTGAAGCCGGTCTGCAGTTTTAGAGCTAACAAAACATTATTTAAACAGGTTTATAGACATGGCGAAGAACGAAGGTAATAACGCAGGGGATGACCTCCTTGAAAAACTGGTCGCGGTGAATCGCGTGGCCAAAGTTGTCAAAGGTGGCCGTCAGTTCGGTTTTACTGCGTTAACAGTGGTTGGAGATGGCAACGGCAGCGTGGGCTTTGGCTACGGCAAAGCACGCGAAGTACCTGTGGCCATTCAAAAAGCCATGCAGGCTGCGCGAAAAAACCTGCTGCGTGTCCACCTGAACGAAGAAACGCTGCAGTACTCGACCAAAGGTCGTCATGGTGCTACGCGGGTTTATATGCAACCGGCATCAGACGGTACCGGTGTTATCGCTGGCGGTGCCATGCGGGCTGTTTTTGAATGTGCCGGTGTGCGTAATGTGCTGGCAAAAAGCTATGGTTCGCGCAATCCAATAAACCTGGTACGTGCGACGATAGATGGTTTGACCCGTATCAAATCGCCGCAGTCAATTGCTGCAAAACGCGGCAAGTCTGTTGAAGAAATTGCGAGTTAATTATGGCTAAGCAAAAACAAATCAAGCTGACGCTGGTCAAGAGCAAACACGGTCGATTGAAAAATCATCGGGCCAGTGTTGCGGGTCTGGGACTGCGGCGCATGCATCAAACGGTTGTGGTGGCAGACACCCCGGAAAATCGCGGTATGGTCAACCAGGTTTCTTACCTGCTTAAAGTAGAGGACGTATAACATGCGCCTGAATGAATTAAGCCCCGCTCCTGGCAGTCGACAGCCTGAAAAACGGGTGGGTCGTGGCGAAGGGTCAGGCATAGGCAAGACCTGTGGTCGCGGTCAAAAGGGGCAAAAGTCCCGGTCTGGTGGCTTTCACAAAGTAGGTTTTGAAGGCGGTCAGATGCCGTTGCAAAGACGCCTGCCAAAGGTGGGATTCAGATCGCGTAAAGGCCGCTATGTCAGCGAAATTCGTCTACCGGAACTGGAGATTGCGTTGCGTCACAGTGAAGATGGCGTAGTTGACCTTGCGGTATTGAAAAAAGCCAACCTGGTGACACGGAACACTCAGAGGGCCAAGATCATTCTGTCGGGCGAAATCAGTCAGGCGGTTTCAGTGAAGGGAATTACAGCAACCAAAGGCGCGCTGGCAGCAATCGAAGCCGCGGGCGGCAAGGTAGAGTAAAACAGTGGCTACAGCAGCTTCAAACCTGAAGACCGCCAAGGGTCTGGCGAATGAGGGCTCCAAACATGGAGAGCTCAAAAAGCGCATCTGGTTTTTGATCCTGGCGTTGATCGTCTACCGCATCGGTACTTATATACCGGTGCCTGGTATCGATCCGCTCGCGCTCGAGCAACTGTTTAATCGAGATGATGGCTCCGGCTCCATGGTCGATGTGCTTATCATGTTTTCAGGGGGTGCACTGGAACGACTCAGTATTTTTGCATTGGGTGTGATGCCGTATATTTCAGCGTCCATTATTATGCAGATTCTGACGTTTGTGGTGCCGAGTTTGTCCGATCTTCGCAAAGAAGGGGAAAGCGGACGGCGCACGATTACAAAGTACACCCGCTACGGTACTCTGGCGCTGGCCTCGTTCCAGTCGATCGGGGTGTCGGTGGCGATGCAGAACCAACAAGGCGTGGTGTTAAACCCCGGGTTCAATTTCGTGATGATGTCGGCGGTGACGCTGGTAGCGGGCACCATGTTCCTGATGTGGCTGGGTGAACAAATCACGGAACGCGGTATCGGTAACGGAATTTCACTGTTGATCCTGGCCGGAATTATTGCCGGGCTGCCCACCGCAATCGGTGGTTCACTTGATCTGGTGAGCAAGGGCGAACTGTCGCCTGTAGTTGCCATTTTGTTGCTGGTGCTGGTTCTTGGTGTGCTGTACTTCGTCGTGTTCATGGAAATGGGCCAGCGCCGCATCGCGGTAAATTACGCCAAGCGCCAACAGGGCCGCAAGGTGTATCAGACCCCGACACAGCATTTGCCGTACAAATTGAACAGTGCGGGAGTCATACCGCCAATTTTTGCGTCGAGTATCATTTTGCTGCCGGTGACGATTGCTGGCTGGTTTGGTACCAATCCGGATTACGGCTGGCTTCAGGACATTGCAGCCCAGATCGGCCCTGGCAAGCCCCTTTACATTCTGATGTATGCAGCGCTGATTATTTTCTTCTGCTTTTTTTACACGGCGCTGCAGATGAATACGAAAGAAACGGCCGACAATCTGAAACGCTCCGGGGCTTTTATACCCGGTATTCGTCCGGGTCGTAAAACCGGTGAGTATCTGGATACCGTGTTGACGCGTCTGACGTTTTGGGGTGCCTTGTACGTGACTGCTGTTTGTCTGCTGCCGGAGTTTATGATTTTGCAGTTCAATGTACCGTTTTATTTTGGTGGAACGTCACTGCTGATCATCGTGGTTGTCGTTATGGATTTCAGGGCGCAACTTGCGGCCCATTTAATGACGACCCAGTACCAGGGGCTTGCCAAGAAGGCAAACCTCAAGGGCTATGGTCGAACAGGGTCACCGCGCTAAACCGCGGTTTGTGAGGAGATTGCGATGAAAGTACGCGCATCAGTTAAGAAAATTTGCCGTAACTGCAAAATTATTCGCCGTAACGGCGTGCTACGAGTGATTTGTACCGACGGGCGTCATAAACAACGTCAGGGCTAATCGCTGTTTTGGAATATTAATCGTGGGAGACGGCTGAAATGGCCCGAATCGCAGGGATAAACATCCCGTTAAACAAACATATTGTTATTGGATTGACGCATGTCTTTGGCATAGGCACCACGCGCGCCCGCATGATTTGCGAGGTGTCTGGTGTGGAGCCGTCGATGAAAGTCAAAGACCTGACGGAGCCGGATGTTGAAAAGATCCGTAATGCAGTAGCTAAATTTACCGTCGAAGGTGACTTGCGGCGTGAGACTGCATTGAACGTCAAGCGATTGATGGATCTTGGTGCATATCGTGGTATTCGACATCGACGTGGTTTACCGGTGCGCGGGCAGCGCAGTCGGACCAATGCACGTACGCGTAAAGGCCCACGCCGCCTGGTGCGCAAGTAATCGCCTTTTCAATATTTTGCAACGAGTAGACAGAGTAAGTACACATGGCTGATCCGGTACGAAAAAAGAAAGTCAAGAAGACAGTGGTAGATGCGATTGCGCATATTCACGCGTCCTTCAATAACACCATCATCACGATTACCGATCGACAGGGCAATGCACTGTCCTGGGCGACTGCGGGTGGTTGTGGTTTTCGCGGGTCGCGTAAAAGCACCCCGTTTGCTGCCCAGGTGGCAGCGGAAAAAGCCGGTACTGCCGCAAAGGATTACGGCGTAACCAGCCTGGAGGTGCGGGTCAAGGGACCTGGGCCCGGGCGCGAGTCTGCAGTGCGGGCATTGAACACAGCCGGTTTCCGCATTACCAACATTGAAGATGTAACCCCCATACCGCACAACGGTTGTCGTCCACCGAAAAAACGACGGGTTTAACGGAGAAGTTTGATGGCAAGATATTTAGGACCGACTTGTAAATTGTCACGCCGCGAAGGAACAGATTTGTTCCTGAAAAGCGGCGTACGACCACTGGAGTCGAAATGCAAGCTGGAAGTACCACCAGGTGGTGCCGCGCAGCGTCGACCACGTGTATCAGACTACGGTTTGCAGCTACGTGAAAAGCAAAAATTGCGGCGTATGTATGGGGTGCTGGAGCGTCAGTTTCGCAATTACTATAAAACAGCCGCACGGCGTAAAGGCTCTACCGGTGAGTTGTTGCTGCAACTGTTGGAAGGACGCCTGGATAATGTCGTTTATCGCATGGGCTTTGCCTCCACGCGTGCAGCGGCCCGACAGCTGGTGAGTCACAAGGGTATTGAAGTGAATGGTTCTTTGGTAAATATCCCTTCGTACCAGGTGTCGGCAGGCGAGATTATCAGCGTGCGTGAAAAAGCGCGCAAACAGGCACGTATTCAGTCGGCGATGGACATAGCGTCACAGGTCGGTCGACCAGACTGGGTAGAGGTTGACGAAAAGAAATTGTCCGGAGTGTTTAAAGCACTTCCTGAGCGTGACGATATTCTCCCGGATATCAACGAAAATTTAGTTGTTGAGTTGTATTCCAAGTAACAGGTTTTTCTTGCGAGGTTGCCTTCATGACAGGGTCCGTTTCCGAATTTTTGAAGCCACGGGTTGTAACAGTACTACCGATTTCTGATACCCAGGCGCGCGTTACCATTGAGCCATTTGAACGAGGCTTTGGTCATACCTTGGGCAATGCACTCCGTCGTGTGCTGCTTTCATCGATGTCTGGTTGCGCGATTGTAGAAGCAGAAATCGATGGCGTTTTGCACGAGTACACACACATCGAGGGTGTGCAGGAAGACGTGGTAGAAATATTGCTGAACCTCAAGACGGTTGCACTGCAAATGCACGCGCGCGATGAAGCCTATCTGACGCTTTCGAAGCAGGGTCCGGCCACCGTTACTGCCGGCGATATTGCGACTGATCACGATGTCGAGGTGATGAACCCGGATCTTGTGATTGCCAATATTAACGCCAATGGCCAGCTGAATATGACGCTCAAAGTCGTTCGCGGTCGGGGTTACCAGCCTGCTGCCCAGCGTAACCGGTTTGAGGAAATTTCAGGTCCGATCGGCCGACTGCAACTGGACGCGTCATTCAGTCCGATTCGCAGGGTCAGCTACACGGTCGAAGCAGCACGGGTGGAACAACGCACTGACCTCGACAAGCTGCTCATCGATCTGGATACTAATGGCACCATCGATCCGGAAGAGGCTATTCGTCGAGCGGGTAACATTTTGCAGGATCAACTGTCTGTGTTTGTTGATCTGCGTGGTGCTGGGGAAGCAGATGCCGATTCTGCCGAAACGCATGTTGACCCGATACTGCTGCGACCGGTCGATGACCTCGAACTGACAGTGCGGTCTGCGAACTGCCTTAAGGCTGAGAGCATCAACTATATTGGCGACCTGGTACAACGAACCGAAGTTGAGTTGCTGCGCACCCCGAACCTTGGTAAGAAGTCACTGACAGAAATCAAAGAGATTCTCGCCCAACACGGACTTGCTCTTGGCACCGTGCTGGATAACTGGCCGCCACCGCAATTGCGCACTGAAGAAACCCGCGAGCCGGCCATAATTTAATTTAGGAATAACGACATGCGACATCGTCGAGCAGGACGTGCATTAAGCCGTAACAGTAGTCATCGCCGCGCCATGTTTCGCAACATGACCGCGTCTTTGATCAAGCACGAAACGATCCGAACAACCTTGCCTAAAGCCAAGGAGCTGCGCCGTATTGCGGAGCCCCTGATCACATTGGCCAAAGTCGATGGCGTGGCGAATCGCCGCCGCGCTTTTGACCGACTGCGCAGCAAAGAAGCGGTTGGCAAGCTCTTTACCGAAATTGGTCCACATTTCAAGGACCGGCCGGGCGGTTACATCAGCATTTTACGTATGAGCGAACGACCGGGAGACGCAGCACCGATGGCGCTGGTGCGATTGGTCGGTCGTAATGAGGTTGATGAGGATATCAGCGACGCATAGTTTCGATGCCGAACGGCAGGCACAATGCAAGAAGAAACCGGGCGATGCCCGGTTTTTTTGTGTCTGCCAAAAACAGCTTTATCTGAGTGGCAGGTTTGTGTAACACCAATTCTCTCCACCGATCGTTTCGCAAAGTGGCATCAACCCACTACATCGGGGAGAGGATTTGTGGCAGGGGCGGGCCCGGGAAAGAGCCTGCTGAATCATCTGAACAATACAAACGATGTTCTGGCGTTTTGTATAATGCAACTTGCCATGCGCTCTCAGTCGTGGGACTTCATCAGCAAGCGGCCATTCCCCAGAATTCAAACTTTGGGTTGTAGCCGCCAAACTTTCCT
>JABDLQ010000121.1 GCA_013002925.1 Gammaproteobacteria bacterium
GTACTGGGTAGTGGCGACAATGATGTAATCAGGGAACTGGCCGGCGGCAGTGCGGCATTACTCAATGGTGGTCCCGGCGATGACACGCTGGATATTCGCACGAATGCGTCCATGACGCCGCTTCAGGGTGGTGCCGGGTCCGATACCGCGACGTTTGCAATGGTTCCAGGCGCGTTGACCGTGGATTTGAGTGCTCCGCGATTTGCGGCATTTGATATTGAATTTATGATTGGCAACAGTGCCGTCGCGAGCATGTTACTTTCCGGCGCCGGTGATGACGTCTGGCAACTTGACGCGACCGGAAACGGTGTGCTGGTCACACCGTCTGGCAGCATGATTGGTATTCGTTTTTCCAATTTTGGTGTGCTCGATGCCGGGGCCAACGTGGTGGCGGATACGCTGGTTGGCCCGGACATCGCGTTGACCTGGACGGTCAATGCAGCAGGTAACCTGGATGTCGGCCTGTTTCCCATACTGAATGTAGTCGGTGGTATTGAGGAGTTTATGGGCGGCAGCGCAGTCGATACGTTCAATATTGGTAATGCGTATACCGGCAACCTGAATGGCGGCGGCGGTGATGATGTCTTTAACTTCCTCGGAGGAGGGTCGGTCACAGGAAACATTGCCGGTAATGCCGGTAGTGATACGCTGGTTGGTGCCAATAGTGCCAATACCTGGCTTGTGGATATGCCCGATTCCGGCACCGTGACTGGTTTGACGGGTCGCTTTTCAACAATTGAAAATTTAACTGGCGGCACAGCGACCGATAATTTTGCGATTAATGCGGCCCTCGGCGGAAACGTGGATGGTGGTGCAGGTAACGACACGTTCGGTGTGGCAGCAGCAGTCGCTGGCAACTTGTTGGGTAATGTCGGTGACGACACGATTACCCTGATGACAGGTGGCTCGGCGACACTGATTGATGGTGGTGCCCAGGTAATGGGCGACACGCTGATCGGCAACAATGTGGCCAATACCTGGACCGTGACCGGCGCGAACGCTGGCTCCGTCAACACGCAGGCGTTTAGCGGGATTGAAAACCTGACCGGTGGTTCGGCGGTTGACGCATTTGCGATTAACGCGACAGTCGCTGGCAATGTGGATGGCGCGGCCGGCAACGATACATTTAACCTGGCTGCAGCGGTAGGTGGCAATCTGCTGGGCAATGCCGGTGATGACACCATCACGTTGGCTGGCGGTGGCTCCGCAGCAACCATTGATGGCGGCACGGAGATCACGGGTGACACGCTGATTGGTGATAATGCAGCCAGCACCTGGACGGTGACCGGTCCGGACTCCGGCACAGTGAATACACAAGCGTTCACAGAAATTGAGAATCTGACCGGTGGCACAGCGGCCGATGCCTTTGCTATAAACGCAACAGTGGCCGGTACTGTTGATGGCGGTGCGGGTAACGACACCTTTACGGTGGCAGCAGCGATAACCGGCAACCTGCTCGGTAACACCGGTGATGACATCATCACGCTGGCAACCGGTGGTTCCGCGGCCACGATTGACGGTGGCACGGAAGTTATGGGCGACACACTGATTGGCGATAACGTCGCAAACACCTGGACAGTGACCGGAGCGGACTCCGGCACTGTAAACACCCAGGGCTTTACCGAAATTGAAAATCTGACGGGCGGTACGGCAGCCGACAGTTTTGCTGTAAACGCAGCCTTCAGCGGCAATCTGGATGGCGCTGACGGTAATGATACTTTTGCGATTAATGCGTCAGTGACCGGCAACGTTGCCGGTGGCGCTGGTAACGACGCATTTGCACTGGTCAGCGATCCGACGGTCACCGTGGCCGGCATGATACTTGGTGGTGCCGGTAATGATGCTCTGACGACATCGATAATTGCAGGCACACGACTGATCAGCTATGACGGTGGTGCGGGCATGGATAACATGAACCTGGCTGGTGGTGGAGCCGGATTCAGCGGCATTCTGAGCTCGGCAGGCCAAAGCCTGGCGTATACATCGGGACCGGGCAACACCCAGACTCTGATGTTTGCCAATACAGAATCCATTTTCGACACCGTGACGGCACAGACCATGCGAATCGATGCCAGTGGACTGGCAAGTGTAGATCTGTCTGCGGGCACAACGACGGGCACTGATCCTTTACGCGCAAACCTCGGACCGTTGGTCTTCGATTTCTCGAACAAAGGCAATCTTGACCTGGATGCCCCGGGTGCCAATGTCAGCCTGACGGGTGCGTTCGGAATTGGCGGCATGCTCGATATTCAGGCAGGTATGGTCACCAGCGATGGCGGTCTGATTACCGCCATGGGGTTGGTTATTCGCGATGCCATGATTGCATCAGCGCTTAACACCGCTGTGAATTCATTGCAGCTGACTTCGGTCAACGGCACTTTTGTTATTGCTGATCAGGGCGACCTGGAACTGTTGTCCTCTGATGTTACCGGCACGGCAACGATTCAAAGCGGCGGCACGCTTAATCTGGGTGCGGGTCAAACCGCCAGTAGCACCGCAGGTTTCACGCTGACGTCCACCGGCGGCACGGTCGCGGTAGGCGGTACGTTAAATGCCGCGACCGTTGCGCTTAACGGCGCCCAGTTGCAACTGGACGGCACGGTCGCCGGTACGACCAGCGTTGGCCTGACCAGTACGGGTGCGATGACGCAGGGTGCTGGCGGGGTCATCAGCACGTCTACTTTGACTGCAAATTCCGGTGGTAATATGGCACTTGCCGGTACTTCGACGGGTACTACGAGCGCCGCACTTAACAGTGGCGGAACGATTGCGCAGGGTGGGTCTGGTGCACTCAGCAGCGCCTCGGTCACTACCACATCAAGTGGCGGACTCGCACTGGATGGTAACAACTCCGTCAGTTCGTTCACCGCGACCAACACTGGCGGCGCGATGACGATCAGCAATAACGCAGCAGCGGGAATGACACTCGATAATACCGGTGGCGCGATGACGGTGAACAATACGGGTAACCTCGCGCTTACAAGCCTTACGAACAGCGGTGGTACTACCACAATAAACGCAAATGGTAACCTGGGAATCAATGGCGCGGTAAACGTTACCGGTGGCAGTGCAACAACGCTTGCCGGCACCGGTGCAGTGGCACAAAACGCAAATGTGATGACAGCTGGGAATGTAGCGATTAATGGTAATACCATAGTCGTGGGCAGTAACTCCTCAACAACATCCAGCGCGGGTGACGTGAATTACGTTGGTAGTGGCGACATCACTGTCAATGCAATCAATGCCACATCGGGTTCGGTGTTACTGGAATCCCAGACAGGCAACATTCTGGCAGCCCAGGCCAGCGCCCTGATTCAATCGAGTGATGTGACATTCAAAAGCGATGGGGCAGTAGGTGCAAATATTACACCGTTTGCTGTCAATGGTGTCAGCGGTAAACTGGTGCTGCAGTCGGCTACGCCAGGCGTCGATCCGGGGATTCCACTGTTTGTCAACGAAGTGGTGCCATTTGAGCTGAGTGGTAATCGTGCAGGAAGCACGGTTAACCAGTTTGGCCAGGTGCTTACCGATATCTTTGGTCAAAGTCAGAGCGCTGCGCTCACTTCCGGTGCGGCGATCGATGCGAGCGTTTTTGAGGACGTGGTTGATGTCGTTAACCCTGTGGGTCGTGGTGTTTTAATACCCTGCAGCCAGATCGAGGACGAAGAAGAAGCCTGCCAATAGGAGCGCATCAACACTGCAATGCGGCCGCACTCGGGTGAAACGGGGGGTGCGACCGTTCTTGTCGTGCTGCGCTTGACCAGGCGTTCAGCAAGAATTTGGAAATACCATGAATCGAGAAGATATCGTTAAAGACTGGCTACCCCGATACACTGGAATGCCACTCGAAAAATTCGGTAGCTATATTTTGCTGACCAATTTTGACAGTTATATTCAGCGCTTTGCCGAACGATTTGATTGTGAGGTCTTTGGTGAAGACCGGCCGATGAAAGCCGCGACTAACGATACTGGCCTGACCATCATAAATTTTGGCATAGGCTCCGCGAATGCAGCGACCATCATGGATTTGTTGAGCGCAATTGACACGAAAGGGGTGTTATTCCTGGGAAAATGTGGCGGCCTCAAAAAATCCACTGAAATCGGTCACTTCATTTTGCCAATTGGTGCGATTCGCGGAGAAGGCACGAGCGATGATTACTTTCCAAGCCTGGTGCCGGCGCTTCCGTCGTTCAAGTTACACAAATTTGTCTCTGAAAAGCTCCAGGAGCGTAATCTTGAATATCGCACCGGGGTTATTTATACGACCAATCGTCGAGTCTGGGAGCACGATCAGGAGTTTCTGAGCAAGCTAAAACGTATGACGACGATCGGTATCGATATGGAAACGGCGACTATCTTTATCGTCGGTCACTACAATGAAATTGCGCGTGGCGCCCTGCTGCTGGTGTCTGATGTACCAACGACACCGGAAGGCGTCAAAACCGAACAAAGAGACAAAGCAGTGACCGCTTCCTGGGGTGAGACACACCTTGATCTTGGCATCTCGGCAATGACCGACCTTGGTAAGCGCGGCGAACAGATTAAACATTTTCGTTATTAGGCACGTTAGCCGTACTGCTTTATTCGCGACTTCAGAGTTGCAAACCAAGGGGGTCAGTTTTTGTTATCGGTGCCCTTTAGTGCCTCCAGTTGTCTGGAAGCCGCACGTTCCCAGTCATTTGGCAAATAGTATGCCGCTACAAAAAAAGCAGCAATGGCGAGGACTTCAACAAGCACCAGCGAGGTCAGCGCCCAGCGCAACCCGGCGACTGCGCCCATTGAAGCACCGAAGTAGTCACTTAAAAACCCGACGACGGTCGGTCCGGCACCAAGACCCAGCATGTTGATAATGAAAAAATAAATAGCCGTCGACATGGCACGCATATTCACCGGCGCGAGGGTTTGTGCAATGGAAAACGACGGTCCAAGGTAAAAGCCGATCAGAAACACAAACACAAACATCAGTACCAGCGCGAGAACGGCCGAATCAACCCAGTATGCGCCGACGAAAAACGGCAGAGCAACGATCAGGGACAGTGCAGGCAGCAATGCATAGCCTGCACGTGTGCGTGCGCCCCAACGGTCAGCCAGAACTCCGCCCAGATAGGTGCCCCCGGCGTAGCCGACGCCGTGAATGATGCCGAGCCAGATCAGCAGCGAGCCAATCGGCAAGTCGGGAAACCGGCGCGTCAAATAGAGCACCAGAAACGCCGATGACGCATAGGCGACGAAACTGGCGAGTGAAATGCCAAGACACATGGCCCAGTAACTGGGAATTCCTTTCAATGCGGACAGCGATTCTGCAAGGCTTGAGCCCGACGATTGCGCGCCATGGTCCATGGCACCACGCTGTGGTTCAGGTACCACGAGACGCAATACGATCGCCAGCAGAACGCCTGGAATGCCAAGGGCCAGAAACACGTAGCGCCAGTTTAGTGTCTCGGTGCCAAGCAACGCCGCTGACACAAAGTAAGCTGTCATGATGCCAAACGGGATTCCCAGGGAGTAAATCGACAGCGCCCTGGCTCGTTCCCCGCTATGGTACAGATCGGATATGATCGAATGCGACGGAGGACTCCCACCGGCTTCACCAATACCCACGCCCATGCGAGCCAGCGCAAGCTGTAGATAATTGTTCGCCAGCCCCGACAGTGCGGTAAAAGTGCTCCACAAGGCCAGTGATATTGACACGATGTTGATGCGGTTATAACGATCAGCAAGCCACGCGATGGGAAATCCGATGACCGTATAAAACAGGGCAAAATAAAAGCCCGCGAGCAAGCCCAGTTGAGCGTCATCGAGCCCCAGGTCTTGTTGGATATAAGGAGCAAGTATGCCGAGAATCTGGCGGTCGACAAAGTTGAATGCATAAACGAGCGTCAGGAGAAGCAATACGAAGTGGCGCTGTCGGGGCGGTGAAGGCTGCATGCTGTTTGGTTTTCGCACGGTATCCAGAGGTAGTCGATCACAGTATCATGGGATCAATACGTTGGCGATAAACTTCGGGCAGTTCCCCTGCCCAAATGTATGTAAACGATGGTAGAGCGCACTTGTCGGACGCTAGCACATGGTGGCAGATTCTAGCGGTGTTTTTCGGGTGATTGCTTGCAATGCAAGGGAACCACAGCTTTGCTCCTCGGTAAACGCAGGTCGTCAAAACAAACCGCCGCAGTCAGGGCGGGTGGGGTATGGCGGGCAGGGTATAGCGATACAAACCTGCCAGCGTTTATTTATAGGTGCAGTGCACATACAGGCCACTGCTAATGGAAAAATCCGAACGGTGTGCAGTGATCATGTGTCACCAATCCACCAGCACAAACGAATGAGGTCAGGCCAATGGCCGTGGTCAGGTCGTGAAGTGTAGCGGTTCAGCTGTTGTCGATAAGGCGTAGAGCTCACAGCGCACTTTCCAATGTTTAGACTGATTCAAATATAATGACGTCGAGACAGGTCATACAACCTGATGCAAAGTGCAAGCGCAGGTTACTGTTTTTGTACTGCTACGCGCACAGGCATGCACTGTTTGAAAGTATTCGCACCACAGCAGGTCATTTCAGTTTGCGTTCACGGCTACCGGTAGTACCATGGCATTCAATAAGCGTTGCCAGATTTTCGTTGTCTCATCTTCTGCATTGGGGAATCATCATGAAGCTTTCATTGCTTGCACCGGTAAGAGTGTTG
>JABDLQ010000132.1 GCA_013002925.1 Gammaproteobacteria bacterium
ATGTCGGATGCAAACACACCTATGATGTCGTAAACATCGTTGTCACCATCTTCCTCGATGATGAAAAACAGCGCCAGCAGAACATCATTTGGCGCGAAAGGATATTCACCAAGGTCGCCGCTGGCAAATGCGTCTGGTCGCAAAATATAGGACACCCCGGCTTCCAGGCGATGACTGTCAGTGACCATCACATCACCTTCAATATCGACACCATCCACGGTCTGCCCGATCGCAAAACCTGGCGAACCGGGCAGGGAGTTGAGCAGTGCCACCGTGTCAGCATCCAGGATTAAATTGTCAGTTACATCAAGGCCGCCCGCCGCAATACAGCAGCCGAACGTGACCGTTGTCCCACCAACGGTGACTTCGCCATTAAATGTCTGATCGTCGATAAAACCATTCACAGCACTGCCTAAAGGACTACCTGCGAACACCCCGGTGCCGTCGTCTTCAAAAATGATATCGATCTGACCGCTGAACGTAATGATGTCTGCATTGCCAGATACTGTCAGTCCGAACGCGGCAGCCATGAGCAACAACACTCGGTAATACCCTGATGTTTTTTTCATATCGGTTCTCCCTGATCGTGAACAAAAGTGATGTCCAACGCAATCCTGACGGTAATTATCTCACCGTGGGGCATCACTACGCCAGTGCCGGGTAGTGTAGTCACGCCTCTGCCGCACCTGGGTTCGGGTTCGGATTTGGGTTCGGACCCCCAGAGTAAGCCAGTGCTGCGTGTCATCGTGAGCGCAAGCGCTTCAATACCATTGTCTTTTTCGAAAACTTCCACACACCAAGATACCCCCAGTAAACAACTGCATTGCTGATAACACTACACACCGGCACGCGACACCGCCGACCCGGAACGTTGGTGGAGACGTCTACAATCTATGAGTAGAAAAATCTGTCTGGTGGCCCGGATTCAAGTGGTCGTGAGACGACGACAAAGGTCTAAAAATTCGGTTACTTCAGTCTGCTGAGTTGCAAATGACGTCACCAGGCGCGCCAGCATCTCGTCTTCAGCCATGGGCACATCCTCAGGAAGCGCATCCGGATACCAGCTGTACAGGGACACACCAGCTTCCAGGAGTTGTGCAAAGACGCGTTTGTTCAAAATGATGAAGCTTTCATTGGACTGCGACTCGAACGCCAGGCGTATGCCGTCGGTGGCGGCAACGCCTGCGCGCAATTCCTGTGCGGCGGCATTTGCAGTGGCCCCAAGATCCAGCCAGTGGTCATCACGCAACCAGGCCAGAAATTGCGCGCCGAACAAACGACCTTTGGACACCAGGTGACCGGTGCGTTTGAGGCGATAGTCAAAATTTTCTGCCAACGCCTCGTCAAAGAAAATCACCGCCTCCGCAGCGATGGCACCGTTTTTGGTCGCTCCCAGGCACAATGCATCGACACCCGCTTTCCAGGTTATATCAGCCGGCTGACAATCGAGCGCCACCACTGCATTGGCAAAGCGGGCACCATCCATATGCACGGCCATGTCTGCGGCATGGGCAACAGCACACAGTTCAGTGAGTTCACCGGCCGTATAGACCTGCCCGCATTCATTGGCCTGCGAGATCGACAACGCCGCCGGGTGAATGTTATGCGGTGGGTCGTTGGGTATTCGCGCGAGCATGCGGGTCAGATCGGTCGGTGTAATTTTGAGCTGCTGCGCTGGTACCGGTAACACGCTTGCGCCCCCGGTGATCAGGGCCGGAGCACTCGACTCATCGAGCAGGATATGCGCCTGATGATGACAAAGAATGCCGTCCCATGGATTGACCATGGTCGATAATGCAAGGGTATTGGCCGCCGTTCCGCTCACCACAAAAAAAGCGCGCAGATCGGTGTCAAAACACTCGCGCAGGGCATCGGTGGCGGCGGCGCAATAATCATCGCTGCCATACGATGACGCCGTACCACGATACGCCTGGTTGAGCGCCTCCAGCACTTGTGGCGATGCTCCTGCCTGATTATCGCTGCCAAAGATCATGCGCTTACCACCTGGATTGACCCTCTCAATGACACTGCATCGCTCCGGCCAGGCGCTCTCTGACCAATGTCCGTACTGTGCTGTGCAGAGTTCATACCAATCGTTACTGCAACCATTCGGGAATGGGCAGACTCTTCTCTTTCAGAAACTGTGGATTAAACAATTTGCTGCGATAGCGGGTACCGTAATCACACAACATTGTGACTATCGTGTGTCCCGGGCCCAGCTCCCCGGCCAGTCGCACCGCGCCGGCAACATTGACACCACTGGAACCGCCGACGCAGATGCCCTCGTAACGCAGTAATTCGTGTATCCACGGTAATGACTCCTCATCAGGAATCTGGAATGCCAGGTCAATAGGAGCTGTGGCCATATTTCGTGTGAGCCGACTGTTGCCGATGCCCTCGGTGATCGATGTTCCAACCACCTTAAACTCTCCATGAGCGTAGTAGCTGTACAAACCTGAGCCGGTCGGGTCCGACAACGCAATCGTGGTAGCAGGCTTGTGTTCCTTGAGTGCACGGCCCACACCACTCAGCGTACCGCCTGTGCCCGCTGCAAACACAAAGCCATCGACTTCGCCGTCGGTCTGCTGCCAGATTTCCTGGCCCGTGGTTGCGTAATGAAAATCGCCATTTGCCGTATTGTCAAACTGGTTGGCCCAGAAGACATTACCCTGTTGCTCATTGAGTTCTTTGGCGTAGCGTTCAGACACATGTACATAGTTTTCCGGGTTCTTATACGGCACCGCCGGGACCAGCCGGACATCCGCGCCGTACAGTCGCAGCGCATTGATTTTTTCCTGGCTTTGAGTGGCCGGCATAAAAATCACCGTGCGGTAGCCCAGCGCATTACCAATCACGGTAAGACCAATGCCGGTGTTGCCTGCCGTGCCCTCAACAATCGTGCCACCACTTCGCAGCTCGCCGGACTTTTCCGCCGCCCGGATCAGCCCCAGCGCGGTGCGGTCCTTGATGGAGCCCCCCGGATTCAGAAATTCCATTTTGGCAAGAATCTCGCACCCGGTTTTGCGGGACGGCGCACCGAGCCTGATCAACGTGGTGCTACCCACACAATCCACAATAGATTTTACAACCTGCATGCAAACATCAACCCGCTTTAATTAAAGGTCCGCACAATAAGGGCGGCAAGCAACGAGAGTAATGGGGTCCGGTCCAAATATCCAGCTTGCCGGGAGGATCGCAACACCACAGATTTTTCGGGTGGTCCGGTTAGAGCATCATCCCCACGATCAGAAAACCGATCGCAGCGATGCCCGCTGCCAGCAGGGCATACGGTAGCTGCGTGCGAACGTGTTCAATATGGTCCGAGGCCGACGCCATCGACGCCAGCACCGTCGTATCGCTGATTGGCGATGCATGATCACCAAAGATTGCGCCGGAGATCGCGGCACCCAGCATCAGGGGTACCGGCAGGCCGAGCGTCAACGCAACAGGTATCGCGATCGGAATCATGATGGCAAAGGTGCCCCAGCTGGAACCGACAGAAAAAGCGATAAAGGCCGAGACCAGGAAAACGGTCGGCGCCAGTAGCACCGGGGGAATATTGCCGCTCACCGCGTTCGCGACATAGGTTCCTGTGCCCAGTTGCTGGGCAACATCGCCAAGCGCCAGCGCCA
>JABDLQ010000162.1 GCA_013002925.1 Gammaproteobacteria bacterium
CTTACGGACCGTGGTGCCGGATCCTTCTGCCATCACGATCCACACTCATCACTCTTTTGTACGCTTGCCGGATGAGCACTACGAACCTCTTGTTTACGACCCTCGTTCCGGCTTTCTGGACCCGGCTTACGGTGGCTCTTTCGCAGACTACGCGGTGCCGGTAAATGAGCCCGTGGCACGAGCGTACGTCCGCAGGCACCGGCTCAAAAAATTAGATCCGCAAGCGTCGGTCAGCGCACCCGTGGAGCCCATTGTCTATTATCTTGACCGGGGCGTGCCGGAACCTGTGCGTGGCGCATTGCTTGACGGGGCACGGTGGTGGGACCAGGCCTTTATTGCGGCCGGATATAAAAACGCTTTCGAGGTCAAACTCCTGCCTGAAAATGCAGACCCCATGGACGTTCGCTACAACATGATTCAGTGGGTTCATCGTTCGACACGGGGCTGGTCGTATGGGGCGTCCGTGATCGATCCACGTACGGGTGAAATCATCAAGGGTCATGTGTCATTGGGTTCCTTGCGTGTCCGGCAGGATTTTTTACTGGCTGAGGGCTTGCTCGCACCGTACGCAAACCGCAATAACAATCCGGCACTGGAAGCGTTTGCGCTGGCGCGTATTCGACAGCTCTCGGCCCATGAGGTCGGTCACACGCTGGGGTTGGAACATAACTTCGCCGGCAGCGTAAATAATCGCGCTTCGGTAATGGACTATCCGTTTCCACTCATTACACTGACCAATGGTGTGATCGATGTGTCCGATGCATATGCCACCGGGATTGGTGACTGGGATAAACGCGCGATTCTGTGGGGTTATCAGGATTTTCCAGACGGTGTTGATGCGCGTGAAGCACGCGAAAAAATCATCGCAGCAACCTACAAAAGTGGTCTCAAATATGTTGCCGACAATGATTCACGCTCTGTCGGCAGCGCCCATGCCGACGGTAGCTTATGGGACAACGGTGCGGACCCGATAAGCGAATTGCAAAAACTGCGACGCATCCGCACACAGGTCCTCGAAAACTTCTCATCGGACAATATCCAGTCAGGCCGCCCGCTGGCGACTCTGGAAGAGGTGCTGGTGCCCATGTATTTGCTGCATCGCTATCAGATTCAGGCGGTCGGCAAACTGATCGGCGGAGGTTATTACACCTACAATCTCAAGGAAGACGGACAGTCAGGCTTTGTGCCGGTACCCCAAAACCGACAGGACCTGGCGCTCAATGAACTGCTTGAGCTGCTGCAGCCCAAAGCACTTTTGCTCCCTGACACCCTGAGCACGCTAATTTCGCCACGGCCACCGGGATTTCCCAAAGGACGAGAGACATTTGCGCGCAACACCGGCCCGCTGTTTGATCGTTTCGCGCCAGCTCAGGCAGCCGTTGCACTAACTCTGGATGTGTTGCTCAATCCCGTTCGTGCAGCCCGCCTCAGCAATCCTGGCGGGGCCCAACAGGAAAAATTGAATTTCGATACACTGGTCAGTCGTTTGATTGACATCACCGGTTTCCAGGGTAAACGCGGAAACCAGGAATCTGATGAAATTCGTCGCCGCACGTTCAACCAGGTAGTGGAACGGCTGATAGCGTTGGCCACTGATCCTGGCGTGTCTGACCCGGTCCGCGGCGTGGTGCTGCTGCATCTTGAGCGGCTGCACGAGAAACTGGACAAGATGAAAGCCCGTGGTCTGAGCAACGAGTGGCGCGCCCATGACGCCCTGATCAAACAGCGACTCAGCCTGGTCCTCGACAACCCCGCTCAAGTCCCGCCATTGAGCAAACCGGTACCTCCACCGGGCTCACCCATTGGTATTCATTGAACACCGCACTTAAAACAAAAAGCGTATCAACAACAATACCCACATCAGCAGCAGCACCAATGCGCTGATCCCGAACACTAAAAAGCGATGCAGTATAAAATTACTGCTCAAGTGAATGTAGGCATGCACGAATCTGAGCGCCACATACAGCCAGGCCAGACCTACAAACAGCGCCGAACTGGCGCCCGCCGCATAAATCATCACCACCACTGCATAAAACAGCACTGGCACTTCCAGCAAGTTAGAAAAATGACGTGACAGGATACGCAAACGTTCCGGCTCTTCGCCACCGGTGTATGTGCGGTAATAGCGCGGATCCATTTCGCCTGTTTGCACGGCCTTGCGACGCGTCAGGCCCATATAAAACAAAAACAGCAGTGTATAAATGCCAAGAATCAACGCCGGGATAAGAATGTTCATAAGAATGAGGGTTCCTTTTTATTGCAGTGCAATGTGTAAAGCGTTTTCAATAAATCAGTATTAACAAATATTGGTACTTTGATGCCACGGTGGCCTGCATCTGCCACACGCATGATCTACTTGCGCAGACCACCTGCACCGATGTGTGTGACGGCACACACGTCAACCAGGGTGCGATACTCCGCGCCTACCAATGACCCGTTCCCGGCTCACGTTTGAAAGGGCCCACCACATCGTCGGTGATCCAGCCCCCATAAAACTGACCCGGCTGTGGTCGCACACGCTCCCCGGCAACAAAGCACGCCACGCGTCCGGGATAGAACGACACATAATCCTTTAACATGGCAAAGCGTGCACGCGGTCGGGGGTAGGCCCAGGCTACCGGCTTATCCGGGGCGGTAAGCAGGGCCCAATACTGCGCTGCACCTTTCCATTCGCATACCGAACTGCCGGACACCGGTACCAGATAGCTCCAGTCGACGCTATCCGGCGGCAGATAAAAGGTTGGCGGACTGGCGGTTTCCAGCAGCCGGTAGCCTTTCGTTGTAGCGGCAATTTGCGTGTCCCCGTGGCGCACTTCAATACGATGCGTGCTGCTTTTTGCCACCGGTGGTCGCGGATAGTCCCACACGGATTCCTGGCCAGGTTCAGGTTCCACTGCAAAATCAGGTCTGCGCTGGCCATTGAGATTCCACATGTGGCAGAGCCTACCGTGCGCTGCCCGAAAGCTCAATTATAGCGACCGTGGATCTTGCGAATCACACGCTATCCCCGGGGCCGGCCATCATCTTACTCGCTATACCGGGTTGACTGCGACGAGAGTGGCCATCGTGCGATTTTCGGTAACGCAACTTGTCATGCAACTGGCAACCATAAATTCATACCAGAGGCGGCAGTGCTCAAACCCTGAATACTCCGGGAACATATAAAATTCATCGCAATTTACCTGCAAGGCGCACACGCGATGTATGCGCACCCTGTTCTCAGGTTAGAATGCGCCCTACACGAATCTTACGAGAAGACGTCATGAAAAACTGCAACGCTTTGCTGGCCGTTCTGATATTTCTGTTGACCCACACCATCGCAGCTGCTGACACCGAGGACAACAAGTGGGACGTCAACAGGCTGC
>JABDLQ010000168.1 GCA_013002925.1 Gammaproteobacteria bacterium
ATTACGCTTTAGCGGTGTCGAGTTAATCCACGCAGCTGAATCTGACTGGGTGAATTCCGGCATGACCGGAAACTTTGCTTGCTGTTGCGCTACCGCCCCTGCCATGATCACAGCACCCAGTAATGCAATCGCAATTTTGGTTAACATCATTTGTATCCTCCACAAAAGCAAAGGTGCTCCACAATTCAGACCTTGCCACTTGCCAAATTATGACACGGCGGTGTCCAGGTGATCGGGGAGGTGGCCCGGTTTTATGGCGGCCGACGCGCGCCAATATAAAAACCAGTCTATGCTTTGCAGAACCGACCGGCCACGGCCTGCGCGCTACATCATAATTTGCAGCACAGTGTCGGGTACCCCGGATCACCTGTTTGATGCCATCTCTCAGGTTGTTCAGGCTCGCGCATTATTTTACTACCAACATGAAAACAGGCCTCGCAAGGGAGGCCTGATAGGTTTATGCACGCCGCGCTAATACCGATATCTTTGATGCGGATAACGAACGCGTGGTGGTGGCGGGGCAAAGCCGCTGTTGCCCCAGCGATATGAGTCACGCCACAGCCGGTTGCGCGGTTTGTAGCAGTCTTTTACACCCATGCGACATAAGGTTTCAGCCCATTCGTATTTGATCAGAAACTTTGCGGCAGCGTGTCGTTCTTCGCGAAAGCGCACCTGGCGGGCCCGGGAATAACGCTCGTCGCCGTAACCTGTGCCAGGTTGAGACGCGGCCTCACCGGAACGTTTTTCCAGGCGCCCGTCCGAGTCAGCTGCAGGTGCGCGGTTCTTGTGCGCGGAAGAACCGTTAGGGCGACCCTTTTGATAGCCTTTATCGTATTCGTGCTCTTCGTAACGGGAGCGCTCTGCATCCCGGAACACGGCGACGGCAATCACGCCCATCGCCGAATAGTCACCAAATGCGCCCGAGTAAGAATTTTCTTCAGATGTAAAGTAAAACTCGTTGACATGATTGCGCGAGGAGCGCCAGCCTCGATACGTGGCTTGTTGAAAAGGGTCCAGAACGTACTTGCGCTCCTTGCTTTTCAATTTGGAGCGTTTGCCCGAAATGATATTTCGACCATCGACCGCGATCACCAGACCAATTCGCTCGGCGCTGTGGTTGGTCAGCCTGATCGCATAGCGCTGACCGGGCCGGGCTTCAAGATAGGACTTGTAGGTGATGCCTTTCTGCCGCTCAATTGCCGCAAACGCCGGTAACGCACGACCCCGTTCATTGACGATCTCGACTTCAACGCTGTCGGAATAAAAATGTTCCGCCATGACCCCGGCGGTAAAAACCACCAGCGCGAAACCAACCATAAATTTTTGGATACTCATAACGTGTTCCTCCACATCATTTGTCAACAGTTACACCATGCGCGCAAACGCATGAATGCCACCTGAATCTGCTTCAAAGGTATAAACGTCAGAGGAAACTAATCGGGGTTAATTGCGGTTACGTTGCCGCCATTCCCAGGGAGGGATACGTTGTTCTTGCGGTAGCGACCACAAGCCGCGGCCTGCCTGTCGGGCAGATCTTTCTTTTTCGATCAGTGCTTTGTCATCGGTGTAGCGGCGATAGACCCAGGCCGCCCCCTGTTCGACAAGTTGAATGTTAACTGCCGGCTCGTGCCCGACAACGTGCACTATCGCCACCACCCGCCCATAGCGATCACGATCGATTGCTTCGACATAAATGGATTGGTGATTCAGCAGCCGTTCAGCTGCACTGCGCGCCTGTTGGGAATACGTTTGCTTAAGTTCGGGCGCATCTATCCCAAACAGGCGTATTTCGATTTCCTGGTTGTTGGCCCGCGCCAACAGGCTGTCGCCGTCCAGAACCCTGGTGACCGTGTAAACCATCCGCTCATCAGCGCGCTGCGGTGGAGATTGCTCACACGCACACAAGCACAGGCAGACACTCAGAAAATAACAATGCAGAGGTTTAATCAAATGGCCCCGGATGCGTCGTTCGCAACACCTTCAGGAAATCCTTGTGAACGTAGACAGTCGTGACAGGTTAAGCCCCACCGCAAGGGAATTGCAAACGGCCGGCTGGCGCTCTCGAACTGGGGCTTCAGAGGCGCTCGAACTCTCTTTTCAGATCGTAGTTACGATCGGTCACAATCTTTTCCAGCACCGCAACCCGCTCCTCGAGCTGTTCGATGCGTTTCAATGACAGCGGCATGCCATTTTCATCAAGGTCCGTGTCTGAGCCAAAAAATTCTTCCCGCAGGTTGCTCTCGTTGCGATTTTCCAGCCATTTGCCAAGCACTGTAGTGATCCCGACAATCATTACAATCAGGACAACCATTTCAAAGACATGCATGTACTCCCTCCTGCCAGCTCAGATTCATAAACACCAATATCCATTTACTGCTAATCGCGACCCAGCTCCTCAAATTCACGGTCCAGGTCAAATCGAGAAGAAGTAACATAGCGCTCCATTTTCTGTAATCGATTTTCCATATTCTTGAAGCGATAACGCACATCCGAAAACGTTTCTTCAGGCGAGCGTCTTAATGCCCGCACAAATTGCTCCTCTGCCGGCCCGGTATAGGCATTGTCAGGCATCGGTTGCAGCACCATCGCAGCGATAATGTACAACACCACGCCGACGGGAAACATCATCAGGATTGCAATAATACCAACAATCCGGGTGGCACCCACGCTAATGCCAAGGTAATCGGCGATCCCGGAAAATACCCCGGCTACGGCAGAACGGCGGGTATCCCGATATAAACGTCGTGGCCGAAAATCGTTACGATTACTCATTTATCCGCGCCTCGTGCTGCGATGGCTATATCGATAGGTGCGATAATGACCACGGTGATCCGCGCGCCGCCAAAATTCGCGTTCACGTCTTTCATCAAAATGCAGCGGGCGATTGCGCATCAGAAATCCCGCTATAAAATACGCCAGCACCGTTGCAATGGTGAAAAACAGCAGGCAGATAAAGGTGACGATCCGAACACCCCTGGTATTCAGGTCAAAGCTGTGAGCCAGACCTGCACACACTCCTAAAACGATGCCATTTTCACTGTCCCGATATAACATTTTTTCTCCCAGGCTAATAAACAGGTCCATTAAGTATGCTTGCGCCAGTCGGTGGAAGTCTTATCCAGAATGGTTTCCAGCGTGTTGATACGACTTTCCATTTTCTGAGCGCTTGCCCAAAGGTCCTCGAGCATTTTCTCGTCTTCACTGGAAAGCGATTTGGTCTGCTTCCACTTGGTGACGTAGTGAAAAATGATCAGCAATGGCAACACCACTACACATAGCAAAATGCCCATAACACCCGTCATTTCTGCACCCACCTTGTATCTCCGTTCAGGTTAATGTACTTCATTGACTACCGGATCCCATACGATCCTTGAGTTCCTTGAGCTCTTCTTCAATGCTCTCCGAACTCTCAAGGTCCGAAAACTCACGATGCAGATCCTTTTTCAGACCCATGTCATAGGCTTCGATCCGTCCTTCCATGCCTTCCATCTTACGCTCGAATTGTTCGAACCGGACCAGTGCATCATCGATCTTGTTTTCATGAATCTGCTTGCGCACGTTGAGTCGCGACGACGTTGTGGCGTGCCGCATCAACAACGCTTTTTGCCGGGTCTTGGCGTCGCCGAGCTTTTCCTCCAGGCGAGCAATATCGCCGTTGAGCTTTGCAAGCCCTTCTTCAATATGCTGATAATCGGCTTTCAGATTATCCACGCTCGCGCTGACGCGATTTTTTTCCGCCAGTGCCGCTTTCGCCAGATCATCCCGACCTTTGTTGATGGCCAGTTCGGCTTTCTGGTGCCAGTCATTTGCCTCGGACTCCAACACGCTGAGTTTGCGGTTTAGCTGCTTTTTGTCCGCAATCGAACGCGCTGCAGCGGTGCGTACTTCCACCAATGTGTCCTCCATTTCCTGGATCATCAGGCGCACCAGTTTTTCCGGGTCCTCTGCTTTGTCCAGGATGGCATTGATGTTTGAATTAACGATGTCAGTAAATCTTGAAAAAATACCCATGGTGGTTCCTCGTGTTCGGGTTCTGTTCACTAAGTACCAAGCAGGTTTCGTGCCAGACCCGGAGAAACAGGCTTATGTCATTGTTATCATTGATGTAATCCAGGCTTTTCTAGCCCATCGGCATTCCCTATAGCAAACAATAATTAGTATATTTAACTAATTTATTAACTATTTTATTAGATTTTTAGTATATTTGACTAATGAGTTTGAACACCTCTGAACAAAACATATTGGGCGAAGCCCCTGAGTTTCTGCTGGCGCTCGAGCATGTATCCCGCGCAGCTCCCCTGTCAAAACCCGTGCTCATCCTTGGGGAACGCGGCACCGGCAAGGAACTGTTCGCGAGCCGGCTGCATTATTTGTCCACGCGTTGGGATCAACCACTGGTCAAGGTCAACTGTGCAGCACTGACAGAGAGCATCCTGGAGTCCGAATTATTTGGTCATGAGGCGGGGGCATTTACGGGTGCCGCTACCCGCCATATCGGGCGCTTCGAGCGGGCCAACAACGGCACCTTGTTGCTGGACGAACTGGGTACGATCCCGCAACGCATGCAGGAAAAAATTCTGCGCGTCATCGAATATGGAGAATTCGAACGGGTCGGAGGCAGCGAAACGATCTATGTCGACGTCCGCATCATCGGTGCCACCAATGCCGACCTGCCGCAACTGGCTGCCCGTAACAAATTTCGTATTGATCTGCTCGACCGCCTGGCTTTTGACGTGATTAACGTGCCGCCTTTGCGCCACCGCCGCAGCGACATTGAATTACTCGCCAATCATTTTGCCGTGAGCATCACCAGTGATCTCGAACGATCTTATTTTCCGGGCTTCACCGAAGCGGCTACCATCGTGTTGAATCAATATAACTGGCCCGGTAACGTCAGGGAGTTGAAAAATGCTGTCGAGCGATCCGTCTACCGCAATACGGAACCTGAACAGCCGGTTGCAACAATCGTACTAAACCCGTTCGAATCGGCCTACACTCTGCTCGACGAGGTACCGGCAACAGCCGATGACACAGATGGCGCAACCGAAGACGCTACAGCAACTGCAGCGATAACGCTGCCCTGTGACCTGAAAGAAAACGTCCGCGCGCTTGAGCGCCGCAGCATTGAACAGGCACTCGAAGCGCACCAGTATCACCAGGGTCGCACCGCGCAATCATTGTCACTGACCTATCATCAGCTGCGCGCCTACCTGAAAAAACATGATATTCGAACCCGCCCCGAGTAGACTTTGCTCGCGTCAGAACAACGCGGCATGGGAGAGATACAAATCTGAAAAGGAGATTGGATGTGCAACATCTGAAAAATACCAACGGATCACGCTCATTACTTATCGTGGCAACCGCGCTTCTGCAGGCGTGTTCGCCGACATCAGATTCCGGCAAAAAAGAAACCGGGCAACTTCTGACCCGCAGTCAGAACCTGGCAAATCAATACGGGCTGGAACTCAAATCCGAGCTGCAACAGGCGCTTGCAAACGGTGGACCGACTAAAGCCATTCTGGTCTGTCGTGAGAAAGCTCCCCGGATTGCCTTGCGGATTTCAAAGGTTTCCGGTGCAACCATAAGTCGCACGAGCCTGAAGTCGCGCAACCCGGTCAATGCCCCGGAAGACTGGCAACTGGAAGTCCTGCGGGACTTTGACAAGCAGGGCAAAATCGCAGTGGATTCACCACCACCTGAATTTTATGCATCAGCAGAACCTGGTTTACACGGATTTCGCTACATGCGTGCAATTCCCACCGCCCCTTTATGCCTGACATGTCATGGCAGCCAGCTTTCTGACGATGTACGCAACGCTCTCGAAACTCATTATCCTCACGACCTGGCCGTGGGTTATGAGCAAGGTGAGATTCGCGGTGCCTTTTCTGTGAGCTGGCCACTAGCGAACTGACGGGCTTTGAATTGACTGAGCTGTAAGTCTCAACCCGATTTACGGTGCGCTTCTTGCCCAATGACACCGCACTTATCGGTTTTGTCCTCAGACGATTGTGTGCGCTGAGGCCCTTTTTGTTCTCATGC
>JABDLQ010000176.1 GCA_013002925.1 Gammaproteobacteria bacterium
CCAAGAAAATCATTATTGCCAAACGCCTGGGTCGTGCAGACCTGCAGGGCTGCCGCATGACGCCCAACCAGAAAACTCGCCATGATCACCGCGCAGGCGGCGGCAACTACACGCAGATGACGATTGAATGACGCGTGACTCGATATCATCATGTTGAGTCCGTTACGGTGGCCTGGATACGTCGTGACACATAATCGGGTGTGCCGTAAGTGCCCGACCAGGCGAATGCACTCAACGCGTAGACGGTCGTAGTACCAGCGCCTTCAGCATGGCTGGTCGCGGTGCAGGTCAGGTTGACATTGAAGCCATTGAGCCCTCCCTCCGTGTAGGCAAATGCTGCCGGTGCACAACTGCCGACGACAAGTGCCCGGTGGGCACCATATTCGATACCACTTTGTGCCGCCGCGAAGGCGCGTGCCGCTTGCAACGCTAATGAGACGCTATGATGCTGCACTCCGGCCAGGCGGACGGCAACCACACCGAGACCCGCCAGCACGAGCAGAATGAACAATGCGCTGAGCAACGCAAAACCACGTTGCGCTGTACGCCGCTGTTGTCTGTGAAGTCCGCTCATGGCACGTTCATTACATGGACCTGATGCAACAAGGCGACGCGTTCACCGCTGTCGGCCACTTCCAGACGGGCCGAAACCAAACCAGCGCGCTGCGCCGCACCGGCTGCGTAACTGAAATCACATCCACTGACGGCGTCGCTGATCATGCTACCTGTTGCACCGGCCGCCAGGAGCTCGGCACTGGAATCACGCGTAGAGTGATCGGACGCGATCGCGTAGCCCGCATAACGGGTCAGCGTGCCACCGACCGGATCGCACAGGTATGAAACAGGTCCGGCGACCAGGAACAGCCGTTGACCCGGCGAAGCATACGCAAACTGAAAAGGCGGGGTGACCGTCACGTTATCTTCGTTGGCGATCGCATCGGCCACGATGTCTATTTGTGTGCCGGGTGGGGTGATGACGTTGGCCAGTTCATAGGCATTCGCACCGCTCACACCCACGTTGTAAATTGACAGGTAGACGGCGGTTGACGAAAACGGTTTGGTAATTCCGGAGAACGGACCCACACTGTTAAAGGCGTTGTCTGCGGCACTAAAATCCAGTTCTTTGTTGGGGTCGGACGGCGGTGGGCCGGCACGATAGCGTACTCCATCGAGCGTATCGAGAAATTCGACCGCAACGATACTGCCGTTCGTACGGATGCGCACGCTGTTAGGCAATGCCCGGCGCAGGTCGCGACCGACGCGCTGCAGTGCATTTTCGGCACGGTCCACTAACGCCGCACGGCGCGATAGATCCGTGTAGCCTTGCACCGGCACCGCAATAAAATAAGAAGCGAATGTGGCGACAATAGCTGTCAGCGCCAGCACCGTAACCAGTTCAACGAGCGTAAAACCCTGTTGGCAATACCGTTTCATTATTAAAACCGCGTCCGGTAGCCCGACAGGGTAATATCAATATCCGGGGCTCGTGTTACCCGCACATCCACGCGTATGGCGTCGGCCGCAGCGACCGCCGGCAAAGCTGCTGATGGCGAGACGACAATTGCTACCGTATACAAGCCTAACCCTGCGATCGCGGCATCGAATTGATCCCGTGCACCGACAGTCGTCATACCATCGTAATCATCCAGGTCATCGTACAGGGCCCGGCTGGCTTCACCATCAGCACCGTCCGGATCGTCGAACGACTTGAGCAAAATTTCTTCGAGATGACTTTGAGCGATGGCGATTGCCTGCTGGCGAATCATTGGATCAGCGCTGGCGCCGGTGTTAATGGTCAGAACGCCGAGTACGGCACTCACAGCGACTGCGATCACGACGATCGCAACAATCAGTTCGATTAAAGTTACGCCTGTCTGACGGCGGCCTGACATGTTCACCGCAACAGACTCATGGTGTTGTGACCAGCCCGCTGGTGGCATTCACTAACAGAGCGCGGCTGCCAACATTTACAGTTTGGTCACCCCCCAGGGTCGTGCCACCTGTTGCCCCGAACACAAAATCCAGGCTGGGTGTCACTGTCACACCGGCCGGCGGGGATCCCGCCATGACTTCGCCATCTGCCAGGCGTACGGGCGTAGCGTAAGAAGCGTCGCCGGGATCACAATGACCGGCGAGCGCAGTTTGCTGCCCCAGTGCGTAACCGCTGGCATTTAGCGTAACCCGTACGGGACAGCCAGTCGCTACTGCAACTTTCTGTGCGTACCGCAACGCTGCACCTATCTCATCCCGGTAGCCACGCTCGTCAAACGTAGAGTTATTAAAAAAGCGTGGCGCTGCGACGACCGCGAGTATGCCAACAAGTGTAATGACCAAAACCAGCTCGACCAGCGTAAAGCCGCGCACCAACCGCCCGGCGCGCGGACGGACGGCGGGCAGATTGCGACGCGGCATAATATTCGGCAAACCCATCACTGTGCAGACCTCGTGCGTTACCGCAGCGGCAGTGCGACCATCGTGAAACCTCTGGCCCTGCGCATCAGCAGCCAGTGGTGGTCAGCGTGATCGCCGGTGAGTTACCTGCTGCCGGCGGTTCTGTGTAAGACACACTACAGTTGGCAGGAGTTGGCGCACCGACCTTGGTCCAGACTGCCGGCGGTCCAACGCTGAATGTGTAACCGGTGTAATCTGCGAGTGTCAGATCGACCGTCGCATTGCTCGGATAACCATTGGTCATCGTGACGACATTGCCTTCCATGTTGATCGACGCCGGAGAACTCTGCGCCAGCCACAATGCGTGGGCCAGTGCACCGGCACTGCGAACACTGCCAGCCAGTCCTTCGGTTGCGGAAATACGCGCTTCGCGTTCCAGGGAAATAAAACGGGGGATGGCGAACGCCGCCAGAATTCCAAGAATACTGACAACGACTACCAGTTCAATCAATGTAAAACCTTTGTTTCTCGAAAACATTAATCCAATCTCCTAAAAAAACAGTCCATGACCGTATTACTTTGTGTTATTGACAGCGGCGGTTGATGCTGCCAATGACTTGCCTGTGTACCCTGATTGCGCCTGTGGGCTATGCTGTGGTAACCGATGCAGGCGCACACCCTGAAAATCGTCGATACCCGGTGAATAGCGTACGTCGCTGTTGCGATCCACATACGCCACGCGCACGGTGTACTGGTACAACACCGGGCCGCTCTCCGGGGTCTCGAATCCGCGGCTGGCGTGATACACCAGTCGCTTTACACTGGTGTCAAAATGCCAGCTGCGTTCTGGCAGCTGGTCGAGCGTCGGGGCATGCAACTCACCCAGGTAGGTGGCGGGTGGCTCCAGCACCAGCGCCATCGGATTGACGGCATCGAGTTGCGGCAACGATGCGCTGTCGCCACGTGCGATATACAAAGCCGCCTCCATCACCAGCACGTTGCGCAATTGCCCTTCGAGGCGCATAACGGCGACCCGTTCGGCTTCGGCTACATAGGGCACCAGTTTTGTGGTCGCCACGGCGATCAAAGTGGCGATGATGGCGATCACAACAACCAGTTCCAGAAAACTAAAGCCAGCGCTTTGACACCTGCCGCCGGATTGCTGCCAGTTAACGCGGCGCACGGTCAAAACCCTCTGGCTTTACCGACCATGTCCCACAACGGCAGGAACACACCCAGCGCCAGTATCAGCACACACACGCCGACCCCGACAATCAACAGGGGCTCCAGTGCCGCGCTGAGGTTGTCCAGCCGGTAGTCCACTTCCCGTTCATAATGATCGGCGGTTTCTTCCAGCAGTTCGGACAGCGCGCCAGTTTCTTCGCCAACTGCAATCATTTGCAGGATCAGCGGGGTAAACAGGGTCGTATGAGCCGCGCTCTGAGACAGCGTCTCACCGCGTTCCACACTGGCCCGCATACCGAGAACGAGCTCTGACAAGTAGGCGTTGCCTGTGGTATCAGCAATCGTCGTCAGGGTCTGATTGACCGGCAGTCCGGATTCCAAAGATAGCGCCAGAGAACGGGTAATACGGGCGAGCGCAACCTCGCGCGTGATGTGACCGATGACCGGAAAATTCAGTCGTGCCTTGTCCCAGCGATAGCGTCCTTTTGGGGTTTTGCGCCAATAATCGAACGCAAACCACGCCAGGATGCCAAGCACGATCAGCAACACACCGTTGTCTTGGGCAAACTGAGATACGCCCATCAATATTTTTGTGGGCACTGGGATGTCGTCACCCAGGGTGCGAAAGATCGGGGCAAACTTGGGAATGACAAAGACCGTGATGATCGTGATGGCGATGCCGATCGCGGTCAGGACAATCGCGGGATAACGACTGGCTGCACGTACCCGGTCGGCGATCTGGCGTTCCAGGCTGATGTACTCATGGAGCCGTTTAAACGCCTTGTCCAGCGTACCTGTGACCTCGCCCACTTCGATGATACTGATCATCAACCGTGAAAAAATTTTCGGATGGCGCGCCAGTGATGCCGCCAGGCTGCGTCCGCTTTCGAGACTGGCGAGCACTTCGCGCAGGGTGTCGGCCAACACGACATTGTGCGTTGTATCGGCCAGTCCCTGCATCCCCTGCAGTAACGGCAGACCTGCGCGCGTGATGGTATGCATCTGGCGACAAAACATGATCATGTCGTCGATGCGCGGGCGGCCACCACCGAGCTTGCGCCAGATCTCGTCAAACTCGATGTCTTTGGTGATCGCCGCCGCACGGATTTCAATCGGCGTCACACCGCGACTTTGCAGGTGCGCCGCAACCTGTGAGGGCTGGGTTGCTTCCAGTCGCCCGTGCACCGCTGCACCGTTGCTGGATCGACCGCGATATATAAACTCAGGCACAGTTTTCGACCGTTACTCGGGTACTGCGGCCAGTACCGCTGTGTCCGATGGTTCAATGCCGCTGATCGAGGCGACGGGTTCACTGGTGCTACACACTTCACTGGCTACCTGCTCGTCGGCCAGTGCGTCTGCACCACCTGCCACCCGCATTACTTCGGCCAGTGTCGTGCGACCTTCAGTGGCGTAATCCAGCGCGGCCAAAGATAAAGGGCGATAATTGATGTTTTCATCGGCCAGGTGATTGAACCGGGAAATATCGTTACAACGGATGGCATCCGTCATGCTGCTGTTCATTTCCAGTAACTCATAGACACCGATGCGACCGCGGTAGCCTGTCAGATGACAATAATTACAGCCGCGACCTTCCACAAATTGCAGGTGCCGTGCCCGTTCATCGCCGAGCATGCCGTAGAGCCAGGCACGCTGCCCCGGTGTGGGTGTGGCTGTTTGTGCACAGCTTTCGCACACACGTCGGATCAATCGCTGGGCGACGATCGCCTGCAACGAGGCGGCGACCAGGTAGGGAGCAGCGCCCATATCCAGCAGGCGCTCCAGTGTCGCTGGCGCACTGACCGTGTGTAGCGTGGAAAACACCAGGTGCCCGGTCATGGCGGCGCGCAAGCCGATTTCCACCGTTTCGTTATCGCGCATCTCGCCGACCAGAATGACATCCGGGTCCTGGCGCAACGCGGTGCGTAATACGCGAGCAAAGTTGAGACCGATCTTGCTGTTTACCTGCACCTGGTTGATGCGCTCAAGGCGGTATTCCACCGGGTCTTCAACGGTAATGATTTTTGTGCCGGCCCGATTGACGCGCTTTAGCGCCGAGTACAACGTGGTCGTCTTACCGCTGCCTGTAGGGCCGGTCACGAGAATCAAACCGGACGGTCGCTCAATCAGGCGTTCAAATTTCTCCAGGATCGACGTTGGCATGCCCAGTTCTTCGAGACCGATAAGATTGGTGGATTGATCGAGCAGTCGCAGCACCACCGATTCACCATGCTGTATGGGCATCGTCGACACGCGCACATCCACGCTGGCATCGCCGACGCGCACCGTAAAACGACCATCCTGGGGTAAACGTTTTTCCGAAATATCCAGGCCACTCATAAGTTTAAGGCGAGTAACCACCGCGCCGGCGACCCCCTTGCCTTCGAGTGTTTGTTCCTGCAACACGCCGTCGACCCGCTGCCGAATGCGCAGCACAGATTCCTCGGGTTCAATATGAATGTCTGATGCACCCACCTGCAGCGCATCGCGAAACATGGTCTGCAGTAGTTTGATTACCGGGGCGTCAGCAGCACCCTCGTCGACGAGCAGACTGTCGATGTTAACGTCGTCGGTGCTGAGATCGTCACGTACTTCTGCTGCGAGCGCTTCGATCTCATCGGTGCGCCGATACATCATGTCAATCGTGCGTAATAAATCCGATTCTTTTACCAGGCCGATGCGCAAGGGACGGTGCAAGCTGCGGGAGATTGCATCGTAGGCAAAAATATCCGTCGGATCGGCCATGCCAATCAGTGCTTCGTTATGATCGGCCTGCAGCACCAGGGCCCGATAGCGGCGGGCGTGGGCTTCCGGCAGAAGCCGCACGGTGGTGTGCTGCAGATTCAGGTTCGCCAGATCGATATAATCGATTTCAAGATGGCGAGCGAGAAACTCGTGGAGTTCTTTTTCCGTAATGGCGCCGACGTCTGTCAGTGCGCGGCCGAGTTTTTTGCCGGTTTGCTTCTGGCGTTGCAGCGCGTCCTGCAACTGCAACTCGGTAATGACGTTCTCACGCAGCAAAAGCTCGCCGAGGCGTATTTTTTTCTTGCGCGGGGTGGTAGGTGTCGTTGTCATGAAGAACCGATTCCTTGCATAGCACTGATTCGCCGATTTGCGTAGTCGGCAAGACGTGGATCGAGGTTTCCGAGGTTGCGGGCGTGGTTATACGCATCGAGCGCCGCGGCAGCGTGCCCCCGCGCCTCCTCTGAAATTGCCAAACCAACCCACCACGCTGCTGTTTGCGGCCGCACGGCCAGAATTCCCCGATAGCGTTCAGCCGCGGCATCGTGGTGACCCAGACGCTGGTGTAATGCGGCAATGAAGGCGTCGTGATCGGGTTCCAGGCGTCCCTTCGGCCGATAGGCCTCCAGCAATTTGAGTGCTTCGCCGATACTGTTGCGTGTCACCAGATGCCGTGCCAGCGCCCGGGCAACTGGAGCCGGATCATTGGCTTTTGTCAGCGCGGTCACCAGCGCACCCTCTGCATCTGCATGACGCCCTTGCGCACTGCGTGCCTGCGCCAGGTAAAGCCATGCCTGGGTATCACCGGGCTTCGAGGTGGTCAGTTGCTGAAAGTGTAATTCCGCGTCTTGCGGTCGACCATCCGCGAGCGCTGCGCGGGCAGTCACGAGCGGGTTTGCTTTGCGGATTGTCGGAGGTTTCACGGGCTCCGTTGCAACCGCTGTGTGTGGCGCTGTGCTGATTTTTACCGGTTGCACAACGGGAGGAGCAGTGGTCGTATCGACGGTGGCTACTGCGCGTACCGGTTTTGCGGCGGCGGTAACTGGCGTGACTTGCGTCGTCTTAATGCCTTTGGTGCGGTCTGGTTCCCAGGCGTCGCCAAGTCGTGCGATGCTCAGCAGTTGATTATCCAGCATCAGCCGCGGCTTCATTTGAGAAAGTTTGGCGGCAACGGCTGCGGTTTGGACGGCGGTTTTTTCTGCAGCCCCGGAAATCGTGTCTGCAGTCTCGTGCGTTGCGACGATATGTGCAGGTGTATCGATGCTGCGTACATCGTGTTTTGAATTATCGACTGCGATGACGGCCCACGCGCTGGTTGCGAACAGGGCGGCACCTGCCGGTAACAGCCATGCCCGGTGTACCCGCGCACGTGGTACCGGATGCAAACCGGACAGCGGTTCATGTTCTGCAGGCAATGCGTCGCGGTCGTGCAGATCACTGAGCAGGTCGTTGATTAAACTCATCCGGTACTCTCCGCGTAAG
>JABDLQ010000200.1 GCA_013002925.1 Gammaproteobacteria bacterium
AATGCGTGGCGAGCGACCGTTTCTGTTTTCGAATCTGAAGGACGGCACAGGCGTCGCAGAGGTGCGCAACTTCATCGTACACAAAGGCGGGTTGTGAATCGGAGCAGACTGACATTGTTTTAATGTCATCGTCAGTTGCTCGTCGCTTTGGCCGATTCAATGACATCTGGCCTCCGAATTAAGGTAAAGCATTTATCGTGGCAATTCGCGTTATGTCGGAAGTCGGCCCTTTATGAAGCCTGAAGTGCTAGGCTCCTGAAAAACACAGGACGTTTACCAGCGTCGATACCTGCACTCTGATCGCGATCAGAAAAACTGTCGCATCAAATAATAATAACAAGGGCAGAAAACCATGATTAAACACACTTCATACTTGCTGGGCTATGCGGCTTGCCTGGCCCTGACCGGCGCGGCAGATGCACAAATTGTAGCGATCGAGGGTAGCCATGATCTGAGCGGTACCGTGTCGCACCGCGACGTCACGCCACCCATCTCGATCTGGTCCAATACTTTTGATCAGGTATTACCGGTGACAACCCTGGGCCCCAGCATTCACCAATATAGCATGGAGAATTCTGTGTTTGATTCGACCCTCTCGATGCTGAGCATGTGGGATGCTAACAGCGAGTCAATCACCGGTACTGTCTCCAAAACGGGTCACATTAGTTACTCTGGCTGGATCGGTAACAACCTGCACCCGCAGTATGTGTCCCATGCTGTCATAGATTTCAGAGTTGATCTGGAAGAGGCAGGAACGCCATTTAGATTGACGCTCGACTGGGACATGTTGCCATACGACTCGACAGGAGACGGATGGGGATACAGTACTTTTATCGTGTATGCAGGTGATGATGGAAGCATCATCAACTACGGTCTGATTGCCGGTGGTTCACTGGATAACGTATCCCCCAATCTTGGCCCGACAGGGACTTTCGTTTTTGAGGGCGTGAGCCGGCGCGACAACTTGCGGGTTTCCATACAGCTTTACGGACCAGGGGATTCACAAGGCAACCCGGGGTGCGATTCGATGTTTTGCGGATACGCATCAGTCGATCAGGAAAGTTTCGTTAATTTCGAGCTGCTCGTGGGTGACGCGGCAGTCCCGCCAGATACAGATCTGGATGACATTACCGATGAACTGGACAACTGCTTGCTAGTGGCCAATGCCGACCAGCATGACTCCAACGCAGACGGCTTTGGAAATCTCTGCGATCCGGATCTGGACAATAACGGCGTAGTTAACTTCGTTGATTACTCGCTGCTGACCACTGCATTTTTGGCTACTCCCGCATCACCTGGCTGGAACCCGGATGCGGATCTAAACAATGATGGTGTCGTCAATTTCGGAGATGTTGCGCTTTTTCCACCCTTCTTTTTGATGCCGCCCGGTCCAAGTGGAACTGCTCCGTAAGACCGGCTCATGGGGATAAGTCAGTTTATTTTTCGAGTGAAAAATGGGCATATCTGACACCTGGAGTAGTGTAATTCAGTACATGTCCCAAGGCCATTACGCTATTTGTTGCGACCGCCGATAATTACAGACACATCTGATGCGAAACAAGTTCACTGGAAAATGCGCCTTGCACTGGTGAACGGGGTACAAACCGGATTGATTTGAGCGCGTCATCCAGTGAACATCCCGGCGTTTGCACGCGTCGATAACGCGAGAGGTTCCCGACGTGAAGGCAACTAGTAATGAGTCTTACGGCAAAACGCATGCAGATGTATGGGCTCGAAGGTGGCGGAAAAGCGGGGACAGGCACAGCAACACAATAACAAACCTGCGTTTCATCAGGAGTTTCATTGTCTATCCTGATTGATACCGGAAAAATGCATCGCGCAAATTCACGAAAGCGGTGCCTGTCCCTTACTCGGTCAATTACTCGGTGCTGACCGCCCTGCTGCACGCTTCGGCACCGGGCTGAATTGGATGCTGTGCCTGGGAACAGGACTTCCGCCTTTCTTGCTCACCAAAAACATAACGATCACTTCTGTGTCAGCGGTTTTCCAATAGGTGAGAAAATATATCGCGTCGGACAATAACAACTCAGCGTAGTCTTCGTCGTCGCAACAAGTCTGGCCTTTAGCTTTTCTTTCGGCAACATACTTATCGTACGTATTCTGCTTCCTGACGCGCATTTTTTCCTTCTCCGGGCTGCCGTAGCGGCGTTTAAACGCCTCAACGATTCGTCGATACCGCTGCATAAAAGCGACAGTTTCAGACGGTTCTCCGTTTGCTTCGTAGCCAGCACCATACAGCCCGCCATCCCTGAATGCGTATTCCACCTGGTATTCATAACCCTCCAGAACATCAAAATATCTCAGCGTGGAAACTCCCCGGGATGGCCAGCCTTCCCGAGCGATGATGGACTCCACATCAGAATTCCACGGGACCCCCCCGAAGACCGCCTGCGGGTTCAGCTGCTACGTGTCCACAGCAAATTACAAAAACCATGTAAATCGCAAAGATCGGTCGATAAAAATTCATAGTGAGTCTCGATTGTTCATGTTGCAGGTCTCCCGTGTAATGGCTGCATGGGTCGATATCGAACCACCTTATCAACGTGTCAGGCTAGTTTACATTTAACCTTGCATTATGAGACGTTATCCTCGCCAACTCATTGATTATGTTGTACCGGCACGATGCTTGCATCTGACTTACTATCTGGCGGCCATCAAACCAGTCAACTTAGCGAGGAACATGTCTCGCTGGAAAATAATAGAGAGTCCGGCCGCCCGAATTTATCCGAGGGGGCGTTAATCATGTTTATAAGATCCTTAATTTTTTCAGCGATATCACTATTCGCGACAGCAAGCTATTCCGCGACTACAGCAATCGCCAATTTCGACCCGGG